>JAHWKS010000020.1 GCA_019347795.1 Planctomycetota bacterium
GGCGGTGTTGTCAACGGCCGTTTGTGCTGCCGGCTTCCCACTGATACATTCGGGGCATGAGGAAGGGAATTGCCGTATCGCCGGGCGTGGCGGTCGGGACGGCGTACTGCATCTACGAAATCTTCGTCAATCCCGACACCAAACGCCTCGAGGACCGCGAGGTCACCGCCGAGCTGGCGCAGTATGAGTATGCGCGCGACAAGACCACCGACGACCTCCGCGCCTTGCAGAAAAAGGTCGAGGCCCAGGTGGGGCACGAACAGGCGGCCATCTTCGCGGTCCACGAGACGATTCTGCGCGACGCCCCCTTCACCAAAAAAGTGCGGGACTGGGTCGTCCACGAGCGGATGACCGCTCAGGCCGCCCTCCACCGCCTGATGGCCGAGTACACGCAGCTCTTCTCGCGCACCAAGGACGAGTACCTCCGCGACCGCTTGAACGACATTCGCGACGTGGTGGTGCGGATCAGCGCTCATCTTTCCGACGTGCTCAAGCCCGAGACGCACGCCTTGCCCGGGCCGCTGATCGTCGTGGCCGATGAGCTGCTCCCCTCGCACGTGGTGGCGCTGGGGGACGCCGACGTGCATGGCATCGTCACGCAGGCGGGGAGCCAGACCAGCCACGCCGCGATCATCGCCCGCAGCCGCGGCATCCCTGCCGTCTCCGGCGTGGCCGGCGTGTTGCGGCAGGTGAAGACGGGGGACACGATCATCGTAGACGGCCGCGACGGGCACGTAATCGTCAACCCCGACTCGGAAACGAAGTCCGCTTATCACAAGCTGGAGCGAGAGTTCGTCCACCTCAAGGACCAGCTTGCCGAGAACCGCGACCAGCCGGCCGTCACCGCCGACGGCGTCTCGTTGCAACTGCTGGCGAACATCAACGGCGTGGCCGACGCCGACGCCTCCGAGCGGATGGGCGCGGCGGGCGTGGGACTCTTTCGCACCGAGTACCTGTACCTCACGCATCCGGATGTGCCGGATGAGGAGGAGCAGCTTGACGTGTATCGCCGCGTGGTCGATGCCTGCCCGGGGCGGGACATCGTCATCCGCACGCTCGACATCGGCGGCGACAAGACGATGGTTTACCTGGGACGCAACTACCGCGAGTCCAACCCCTTCATGGGCTGGCGGAGCATCCGCCTCTCGTTCGAGCATCCGGAGTTCTTCAACACGCAGATCCGGGCCATTCTGCGGGCGGCGGCCTACGCGAAGAAGCAAGGGGGACAGATTCGAATCCTGTTTCCGATGATCACGACGCTGGAGGAGGTGCGGCGGCTGCGGAGCATGGTTCGCAAAGCGTGCAAGCAGTTGTCCGACGCCGGCAAGTCGCACGTCCGGCCGCCGGTGGGGATGATGCTCGAGGTGCCCGCCGCGGCGCTCACCGTTCGCGACATGCTGGAGGCGTGCGACTTCGTCTCCGTCGGCTCCAACGACTTGGTGCAGTACCTGATGGCGGCCGACCGGGACAACCCCAAGGTGAGCCACCTTTGCCAGCCGCTGGCCCCGGCGGTGCTGCGGGTTCTCTCGGAGGTGATTCGCGCTTGCAACGAAGCGAAGAAGCCGATCACCGTCTGCGGCGAGATGGCCGGCCAGCCGCGGAGCGTCGTGCTGCTGTTGGGCATGGGGCTGCGGAGCTTCAGCATGAGCTCCGCCTTCATCCCCACGATCAAAGACGTGGCGGCCCACGTCTCGATCGCGCAGGCGGAGCAGCTCGCTCACCGGGCGATGGAGTTCAAAACGATCGCCCAGGTGAAGCGTTATCTCGACACGCAGCTCCGCCGCCTGGCGCCCAACCTCGCGGTGCTGGACATCGCATGAGGCGAGAATGCTGACAACGCCATTCTACCCGTAGCGGTCGCGATTCTCACTCCCCGTATCCAAGTTTCTCCAGACCTGCGTGCAGCGCCTCACAGACGAACTCGGGCGATTCGATTCCCAGCGAGAGTCGGATTACTCCGCCGTCGATGCCTAGCCTCTGCCGCTCCTCCGGCGAAAGGCCGCGATGACTCGTGGTCTCCGGGTGGCTCAGCGTCGTGGATGCCTCGCCCAGCGAGGGACAGAAGGGGATGGCGCCTTGCACAGCGGCGATGAAGGCGTCCGCCGCGGCCCGGCCGCCGCGAAGCCGGAGGGAGACGACCCATCCGAAGCGATCGCCGAACTGGCGCTTCGCGAGCGCATGCTGCGGATGCGCAGCGAGGCCGGGATAGAAAACTTTTTCCACCTCCGGACGAGCGGCGAGAAACCTCGCGACCCGCATCGCGTTGGCGCAGGCCCGCTCCATCCGCAAGTGCAGCGTCGTCAGGCCGCGGTATGCCAGCCAGCAGTCGAAGGGCGCGGCGGTCAGCCCCCAGGCCGAGAGCACTCCGGGAACGCGATCCCAAGTTTCGTCGCCGCCGCACAACAGGCCCAGCACCACGTCGCTGTGGCCGTTGATCATCTTCGTGACGCTCTCCAGCACGAGATCGGCGCCGTGCTCCAGCGGGCGAAGCATGACGGGCGTGGCGAAGGTGTTGTCCACCAACAGCTTCGCCTTGTTCCGGTGCACGATCTCCGCCAGCGCCGCTACGTCGGCCACCTGCAGAAGCGGGTTGGCGATTGTCTCGACCACCACCAGTCGCGTGGCGGGCGTCATTGCCGCCGCCAGTTGCTCGAGATCGCACGGATCGATTAGCGTGCTCGTGAGGCCCCACCGCGCCGCCTCATCGGTCAACAGAAACCGGCTCTTCCCATACAGCAGCCGGCTCACAACAACGTGGTCGCCCGGCCGAAGCAGCGAAAGCACCGCCAGCGCCAACGCCGCCATGCCCGACGAGGCAACCGCCGCCCGCTCGGCGCCGTGCAGCAGCCGGCACTTCTCCGCCAGCATCGCGGCATTGGGATGCCCGTCGCGCTGATATACATACCCCGCCGCCTCGCCTCCCAGGATCCGGTCCGCGTCTTCCGGCGACTCGCAGCGATACACCGATCCCAAAAACAGGGGCGGCGCCAGCGAGTTGTCGGGCAGCCGCGTCTCAGCGGGCGAGGGACAAACGTCGTCGGATCGACGAGGCATGTTCGGACTACTCCTTCGCGTTCACGTTCGCCGGGCAAGGATGATGATAGCGGATTCTTGGGGCTTCTGAGGGCGACTTCGTGCCGGAGAGGCGAACCGCGTGGTCGTCGGCATTTGCAGCCGACCAGCCACAATTCCGGTGCGGGATGCTTCGACGAGCGAGATGCCGCGCCGGCGGTTCGGCTGGTGGCGACGTGGAATTCGGCTGCGTAGAATGAGGGCGTTGAGCGACCGCCGACTGGAGACGCAGCGGACCGCGAGGCCGGCGGTCCGACAACCATGAGGTGCGCCATGTTTGCTGAAGTTCTGCTCTTGACCTGCGCCGCGCTCTGTCAGGCGGAGGCGTCCGATCCCGCCGCGCTGCAACTGAAGGTGAATCGCCTCGTGCGGCAACTCGACGCCGACGACCTGGCGGAGCGGGTGGCGGCGGAAAAATCGCTTGTGGAAATCGGCCCTAAGGCGCTCGACCTGCTGCCGGCGATCACTCCCCGCACCAGCGCCGAGGTCAAGGATCGGCTGGGCCGCGTGCGAACAATTCTTGAAAAGCAGGCGGCCGAGCAGGCGGCCGAAGCGTCGCGCGTCACGCTCCAGGGAGAGATGACGCTGGCCGAGGCGATGGCGGCGTTGGAGAAGCAGACGGGCAACAAGGTCGTGGACGTGCTGGACGCCACGAAGCAAACGACGGTGAAGACTGATTTTGAAGAGGCGCCGTACTGGGAGGCGCTCGACAGCCTTCTCGCGCAGGCGGGCCTGGCCATTAACACCTACGGCGGCAACGCCGGCGCTTTGACGGCGATGTCCGCCCCCGAGGGACAGCGGCCGCGAACTGAGGGGGCGGCCTACGGCGGCGTGTTTCGCTTCGAGCCGCTGCGGATCGAGTCGGTCCGCAACCTCCGCAATCCCGACGTGCAGCAGATGCGGCTCACGCTGGAGATTAGCTGGGAGCCGCGGGTCACGCCCCTTTCGCTGGAGCAGCCGCTGGATGCGGTTACCGCGACGGCTGAAGGCGGGACGCTGACCATCGATAACACCCGCGGCTCGCTCACCGCCTCGACGCACGCGGATATCTCGTCGGTCGAGCTCGAGATTCCCTTCGAGCTTCCCAGCCGCGACGTGAAGGAGATCCAGTCGCTCCAAGGAACCGTCACCGCGCTGGTGCCCGGCCTGACGGAGACGTACGTCTTTGAGAACATTCACCAGGCCCGCGGCGTGGAGAACCGTAAGGCGGGCGTGACGGTGGTCCTCGACCAGGTGCGAAAGAACCAGGACCTCTACGAGGTGCGAATGCGGGTCCGCCTGGACGACGCCGGCAGCGCGCTGGCGTCGCACCTCTCGGCCTGGATCTTCTCCAACGAGGCGTATCTGGAGGACGCCAGCGGGAAGAAGGTGGAAAACATCGGCCAGGAAGGCTATCTTCAGGCGTCGAATGAAGTCGGTATGGTTTATCGGTTCGATCTGCAGGGATCTCCCGCTGGCTACAAGTTCGTCTACAAGACGCCGGCGGCGATTGTCGAGACGCCGGTGGAGTATGAGTTGAAAAACATCCCCCTACCGTAAGACCTATGCACTACGGCGACTGTCGCTGGCCGGACATCGAATCGCTCGACAAGGATCGCGTGGCGGTGGTCGTCCCCATCGCCTCGCTGGAGCAGCACGGCCATCATTTGCCGCTCTTGACCGACACGTATCTGGCCACCGCGGTGGCCGAGCGCGTCCATGAGCGCCTGGGCGAGCGCGTGCTCCTGACGCCGACGTTGTGGCTGGGGGCCTCGGACCATCATCTCGACTTCCCGGGCACGATCTCCGTTCCCAACTCGCTCTACATCGAGATGATCAAGAGCGTGGTCCGGTCGCTGGTGCGGGCGGGCTTCCGCCGCATATTCCTGCTCAACGGCCACGGCGGCAACGTGGCGCCGGGCGAGACGGCGATCACCGAGCTGGCCAACTCCTGCGATCGCTGCGATGAGGCGCTCGTGGCGCTCGGCTCGTATTGGGCGATTGCGGCCGCGGCGATGAAACCCGACTCCCACGGCATGACGCAGCAACAATTGACGCACGCTTGCGAGTACGAGACGTCGATGATGCTCGCCCTTCACGGCCGGCTCGTGAAGATGGGCGCCGCCCGGGGGCACACGAAGCCGGCGATTTCCGCGGTTCCCGGCGTCCGCCTCGCCGGCCGGTTTCACCGCATGACCGGCACCGGCGCCCTCGATACGCCGGAGCTGGCCACGGCGGAGAAAGGCGAGTCGCTGCTGGCGGCGATTACGGGCGAGGTGGCTGCGTTTGTCGAGCAGATGCTCCAGTGGCCGCAGCGCGAGGTGCTGAAGCCAAAGTGACCGGAGACGCGTTCGTCTCCGGCTAGTGAATTTTTTTGTGCGAATTGGTTCTACGGTTTCCTTATGTCGCGAGGCGATTCGATGCCTTTCACTCTCACGCGTCGTCGAGCCCTTGCGGGGGCGTCGGCTGCTTTTGCAACATTCGGCATCTTGCGTCGCGCTGCGGCGGCGCCGGCGGCGAAGATTCACGAGACCAAGGTCATCAGCCAACTGGCGAATCGGTACCACGGATGGCCGACGCTCGCCAGACGCCGAAGCGGCGAGCTTCTTGTGGTCTGCTCCGGCGGGCGCGAGGCGCATGTGTGCCCCTTCGGCCGGGTGGAGCTGATGCGCTCGCACGACGATGGCCGGACGTGGACCTGGCCCGAGGTGGTCATGGACGGGCCGATCGACGATCGCGACGCCGGAGTGTTGGAAACCGCCAAGGGAACGCTGCTGGCGACCACCTTCACATCGCTGGCGTATGAGCCGATCCTGGCCAAGGCCGAGAAAGCCGCCGGCGGGGAAGGCGCCTGGCCCGAGGAAAAGCTCCAGCGCTGGCAGGCGGCGCACAACCGCGTCTCGGCCGAAGACCGCCAGAAGGCGCTCAATGTGTGGATGATCCGCTCGACCGACAACGGCGTCACCTGGTCGGCCCGCTTCGATCCGCTCGTGAACAGCCCGCATGGGCCGATCCAGTTGTCCGACGGCCGGCTGCTCTACGCCGGCAAGGACCTGTGGCGAGGCGATCGTCGCGTCGGCGTAAGCCAGTCGAGCGACGACGGTCAAACATGGCAGTGGCTGGCGGACATTCCGGTGCGCGAGGGAGACACGCATCAGAACTATCATGAGCTTCACGCCGTCGAGACGAGCGACGGGAAGCTGATCGCGCACATCCGCAATCACAACTCGAACAATGCCCGCGAGACGCTGCAGTGCGAGTCGGAGGACGGCGGCAGCGCCTGGACCACGCCCCATTCGATCGGCGTGTGGGGGCTGCCTTCGCATCTCTTGCTGTTGAGGGACGGCCGGCTTCTGATGACCTACGGCCATCGGCGGGCGCCGCTGGGCAACCAGGCCCGCGTGAGCGACGATGCCGGACAGACGTGGTCCGAGCCGATCCTCATCTCGCAAGACGGCGTCGCGGGCGATCTCGGCTATCCGTCCACGGTGGAACTGGACGACGGCGCCCTACTCACCGTCTGGTACGAGAACATGAGCGGCTCCCCCAATGCCGTCCTTCGCCAGGCCCGCTGGTCGCTGGATGGCTGAGGCGAGCGGCATATCCGGCAAATCCAGCTGCGCCGCCCTATTTTTCGCAACCTTCTTGAAATCCGTGCTACGGTTGCTAAAGTAGGGGAACTGGGCGAAACAGTTCGACTTCGCAAGTTCCGCGGTGACTCCTTTTCTTGTGGGGGATTGGTCGATGACGCAATCTTTGGTTCGGGGCTTGGCGCTGGGCGCGGCGATCTGCGCCATGATGGCCGCCGACGCGCACGCCGGCTGGCATTCCAGCGGCGGCAGTTCGGGAAGTTGGGGCGGCTCCAGCAGCGGCAGTTGGGGCTCACACGGCAGTTGGGGCAGCCACGGCGGCGGCCTGTTCTCGCGGATCCGTGGCCGGTTCCATTCCAGCGGCGGAAGCTGGGGATCCCACGGCTCGCACGGCTCGCACGGAAGCTGGGGCGGCAGCTCCAGTTCCTCTAGCTCGTACAGCAGTTGGGGCTCCTCGGGCGGATCGAGCTCGTCCTCGGGTCACTATTCGCACGGCAGTTGGGGATCCAGCGGAGGATCGTCCAGCTCCGGCGGCGGATACGTTGTTCCTCACGCGGCCCCGGCGGGCGATTATTATGAAGGCGCCCCGGTCTCTCCGCCCGCCAACGGCGACGGCGCCCCGATGCCCCCCGAGCCCCCGTCCGCCCGCGCCGACAGCGGCGTGCTGACGGTGAACGTCCCCGCCGACGCCAAGGTGTACGTCAACGGCCGGCGCACCACGAGCACCGGCGCCCACCGGCACTACGTCTCCCGCGGATTGCGGAGCGGATTCAAGTACGCCTACGAGGTTCGCGCGGAGGTGGTCCGCGACGGCCGCACCGTCGAAGAGACCAGGACGATCGAGATGCGAGCCGGCGAAAACAACCAGCTCGCCTTCAACTTCGCCCCGGCCGAGGACCTGACCACGACCCTGACGCTGAAAGTTCCGGAGAACGCGAAAGTGACGCTCTCGGGCGCCGAGACCACTTCGACCGGGCCGGTCCGCACCTTCAGCACGACCCAACTTGAAGCCGGCCAGGCCTGGTCGGATTACGTCGTGAGCGTTGCTTGGGACAACAACGGTCAACAGGTCGTCAATGAGCAGACGATCACGCTCAACGCCGGCGACAGCCGCACGCTGGAGTTCGGCGCCGACGAAAAGATCGCCGCCGCCCGCTAGTCGGTGCGGCATTTCAAATTCCCGCACGCCTCGCCGAATGCAACTTCGGCGAGGCGTTTTCATTTCTTGTCGCCCGGGCGCCGCATGTTGACCGGACGCGACCTATAGTTGCACGGGCGCCTCGTCGCGGCGATAACACGTGGCGGCGCAAGGTCTTTGCTTCCTCCGATTCGTTGAAGAACATGGCGACCGTCGCTACGGAAGAACGCGCGCCGGCGACCTCCGGCCTGCGGTTGCGATGGCGGGTGCTGATCAGCGTGCTGGTCGTGCTGCACCTGGCGGCGGTGTTTACGCCGCCGTTCCGCTTCGCCAGCCGGTCCGCCCAGGGGGAGGCGTCCCCCGTCGCCGACGCCGCCTACCGGGCCTTCCAGCCGTACATCAACGCGGCGTACCTGGATCACGGTTACTTCTACTTCGCTCCCAACCCCGGCCCGAGCCACCTGGTGCGGTACGAAGTGGACATGGGCGAAGCACGGGAGCCGCTGGTCGGCGTCTTTCCCCACATCGAGCCGGATCGGCCGCGGATCATCGGCACGCAGCAGCCGCGGGTGATTTATCACCGGCACTTCATGCTGGCGGAATCGCTGCACGCGAACTTCACCCCGCCGGCGCCGCCGGACGACCTGCCGGAAAGCGCCGAGCTGCGGCAGGCCATCCTTGCCGACTGGACGCGGCGGCGGGAGACGTACGAGGTGCTCAAAACATCGTTCGAGCAGCATCTGTCGGCGATTCATGGCGGCCGGCCGGTGAGGATCGTCCGCCTGGAGCACCGCCAGCCGACGCCGCAGGAGTTTCTCGGCGGCATGGCGATCGACGATCCCCGCACCTATCGCGATCTGCCGGAAGTCCTCTCTCCGGGAGAGATGCCATGAACGCCGCCGTCGCCTCGATTCGGGACTGGTTCAGGGATGTGCTCCGCGCGTGGAATCGGTTCTGGTTCACGCCGGCGCAGCCGCACACGCTGGCGCTGATCCGCATCCTCGGCGGAGGCATGCTGCTGTACACGCACCTGGCATGGACGCTGCACCTGAGCAATTTCCTCGGTCCGAACAGTTGGGTCACGCGCGAGGTTTCCCAGTCGCTGCACCAGGACACGTGGGCGTGGAGCTATTGGTGGCTGGTCGATTCGCCGGCGCTGATGTGGACCCTGCACATCGCGGCCGTGGTTGTGTTCGCCATGCTCATGCTCGGCGTGTATACGAGGGTCGTCGCCGTGTTGGCGTGGCTGATGGCCGTGGCTTACTGCCATCGGCTGATCGGGGCGATGTTCGGCCTGGACACGACCAACACGATGATCGCCCTCTACCTGATGGTCGGCCCGGCCGGGGCGGTGTGGTCGGTCGATCACTGGCGGGCGCGGCGCGGCGCCGAGCGAGCGGGACGAAAGGCCCCGGACGTGCAGCCGTCGGTTTCGGCGAACGTCGCGATTCGCCTCCTTCAGCTCCATCTGTGCATCGTCTACCTCTTCGGCGGCATTGGGAAGATGCGCGGCGAGCTGTGGTGGGACGGGAGCGCCCTCTGGTACGCGCTGGCGAATTATGAATATCAGTCGCTCCCCATGACCTGGCTGATCCACGCACCGTGGTTGATCGCCTTGTTGTCGGCCGTCACGCTGTTCTGGGAAACGTTTTACTGTTTCCTGGTTTGGCCGAGGCTCACCCGGCCGATCGCCCTGGGGATGGCTGTCTTGGTGCATGGCGGCATCGCAGCCTTCATGGGGATGATCACCTTCGGCCTGGCCATGATTTTCGCCAACCTCGCTTTTATCCCACCCGAGATGACCCGGTCCTGCGTCGAACGGCTCGCCGGGCGACGCAGCCGGCCGCACGATCAGGCACAGCCGGCCCGCCAAAAGCAGGCATCGAAGAAGCAGCTACGAGCTTCCCGGGCGGCCTGGCGGCCCCACGCGCCTCGCTGAAAGACCGAGCCTCCCTCCTGAACCCAAGCCGCGGCACTGTCCCGGCGATCTTCGGGTTTCCCGCGAGCGGGACGCTGCCTCTCGACGGCCCCTTGACGGGGCGGGGGGATTCACTACCCTACTCTAGGCTTCCGGAACCACCGGTCCTGCCTAACCATAAAAATTTATCTCACCTGCCTATTTTTTGTGGCGCGACGGAGCGCCGCACTCTTTGTTTCTCCCATTTTGCGGAGCATTTACCCAATGTCACAGTCACTTGTACGGACGGTCATCGGACTGTTGGGGTGCATCGCGGCCGCGCAAGGATTCGCGGACGAACCTCCCTCCTCGGCCGTCGCGGCGAAGACCGGCAAAGTCCGCCTTATGTCTGCGCGGCGCGAGCTTGGGCTGCGAAGCTACCTGCCGAACGTCGAAGAGCAAGAAATCCAAGCGATCATCGATGATCCCGAGCTGATCATCTACACCGATCGCGAGATGCCCGAGTGCTACCAAATCTGGGACGGCCAGCTCCCCGGCCTGCACGCGGTTTCCTACAACATCTCGGCCGACGAGGGGGAGCCGTTCGGCAACGGCAACATCGAGTTCCCTTGGGGGCACGCGGCGGGGACCCACCGGGCGAAGAACGCCGGCGCCTTCCGCTTTGTCCGCCTCCCGAAGGATGACGACGGCGCCACGATGCCCGTCGTCTGGTATCAAGAGCGTATGGGGGGCGACTCGCAGCCGGCGTACAAGTGGGTCTTTCCCGTGGGAACGGTTTTCGGCGAAGTGCTCACCGTCGGCGCCCCCACCGGCGACCATTACACCTTCGAGATGCGTTTGCGAATCCGCGAAGAGGGGGACTGGGCCGTCGATGTGTACCGCCCCTTCCCCACCGCCGAGAGCCTGTCAACGCGGATCAAAGAGCTGCGGCCAGCGTGGTCCAAGAATGCCCAGTTGGCGAGGCTAGTGAAGCACCTGGACTCGCCGGCGGCCATGCGGCGGCACGTGCTGGCGGATCAGCATCCCCGACGCGTGTTCTACCAGGCGATGGGCGTCGATTATCTCCCCTCGGCCGGCGACGACGAACTCGTCGTCGAGTTGCTCACGGAGACGAAGTTCCGCTCCGCCCTCGGCTCCACCTGGCGGAAATCGACCAACGGCTTGCACACCTGCGCCCCGACCACGACGGCGCGCTTCCACATTGTGCCGGCTAACTACGACGGCGGCTTCATCGAGGCGGACCGCGTCAGTTGCATGCGATGTCACGAGACGACCACCCGCCATGTCGACGAGTTCCAGGCCGGCCGCGACTGGTACGGCCGCGTCCGCGGCTCGGACGGCATCTTTTCGTTCCATCCGTTCGAGCCGAGCAGCATCAGCTACAATGGCTACGGGGGGACGGTCCAAATGCGCGGCGACTTCGTCCGCCAGGGCATCCTCGAGCGATTCAACCCGCGTCGGCACCCATCGCGGTTCTACAACATTGTCTCCCGCCTTCGCCGCCGTTAACGCGGCGCCGCTAGAGCTCGATCAGCAGAAAGACAACCAGCAGGATGATCAGCAGCAATCCGAGTCCTCCGCTGGGGTAATAGCCCCAGCTTCGGCTGTGCGGCCAGGCCGGCAGCGCCCCCAGCAGCAAGAGGACGAGCAGGATCAGCACGATCATTTCGATAATGCCCATGGCTTTCTCCTTGGGTACGGGACAACCGAAAACGCCCCGCCGCGTCATGCCGCCGGCGGGGCGTTTCCATTAAGCCTCGCGACCCGCCGCATTGCATTGCGACGACGCACAGCCGAATGAGGAGCAATTCCTGGACCGAAACATCAAAGGCACATGCTTCTGATGCTCAGAACAACTCCCGAATCGGCTGGCCGTTCTCTTGGACAATCGGGTGGGGACGGCCGCGGTTGTCTTGCCAGGTTGCGTCGAGGGGCACGTCGAGGTGGCGATAGATGGTGGCGGCGAGGTCGGCGGGGGTGACCGCCCGCTCGCGGATTTGCCCGCCGTCGCGCTCCGTGGCGCCGATCACCTGGCCGTGACGCAGACCGCCCCCCGCCAGGCACATCGACATCACCACCGGCCAGTGATTGCGGCCGTCGGTGCTGTCCTGCGTCCCCATGTGCGGCGTTCGGCCGAACTCGCCCATGGCGATCACGAGCACGTCGTCCAAGAGGCCGCGCTCATCGAGGTCGCCGACCAGCGTCGTGATGAGATGATCGAAGAGCGGCAAGAGCGGCCCGAGCCCCTTCTCGATTCCGCCGTAGGGCGGAATGTTGTCGCCGTGCGTGTCCCACGTGCCCGAGGCGGTGTGATAGCTCAGGTCGATAGTGACAAAGCTCGTGCCGCGCTCCACCAGCCGCCGCGCCAAGAGCGCCTGCTGACACCAGAGATGCTCTCCATAGCGGTCGCGAGCCTGCTCGGGCTCTTGCGAAAGATCGAGCGCCTCTCGCGCCTGGCCACCCAGCACCATCTCGACCGCTTGCTGCTGGTACGCATCGAGGGCCGCCATCGAGCCGTCGCGGTCCAGGCCGCTTCGCAGGCGGTCGAGCTGTCCGAGCAACTCCCGCCGATCGGTGATGCGGCCCACCGACAGCCCCAGCGACGGCTGAAACATTTCGCCGCGAGTCACGTTGCCCGTGTCGTTGCCGACCAGATCATAGATCGGCAGCTTCGCGGCCTCGCCCGCCAGGAACGGGTCGTATTGCTTGCCGAGGTAGCCGGCATAACCGATGTGCGACCGCGAACGCTGGAACGCCGCGTACGGCGGCATGGCGGGATGATTGGGTCCGCGAAGCCTGGCGACCAGCGAGCCGATCGAGGGGATCGCGTCTCCCTTGGGATTCACCCGCGGGGCCGCTTCTCGGTGGCCGGTTTGCAGCACCTTGTTCGGTTCATGGTTGCTCTTGGCGCAATCCACGGAGCGGATGATGGTGAACGTGTCGAGCATCTGCCCAAGAGGGCGCCCGGCAGCTTCGTCTGCGTCACGCCGAATGGCCCCCGGTTGATCCACGGCCGGTCGGGCTTGGGGTCCCACGTGTCGATGTGGCTGGGGCCGCCCGCCATCCAGAGCAGGATCACGCTCTTGCGGTCGCTGATTGATCGACCTGCCGCCGCGGCCTCCGCCCGGCGCCGCAACAGAGCGGGCAGGCTCAACCCCGCCATGCCCGCGAGTCCGGCCTTGATCATCCCTCGCCGGCTGACAACCGCCAGCCCTTCCGCCTCGCGAGCCTGGAAATCGCCAAAGGCGTGATCGTGGCAGTGAGGGGACGAGGGCGGCATGATGACCTCTTGTTGGGAACGGCGAGGACGTTTGGCTCCGATCCATCTATATCGCTTTATGGAAGCGGATGCAAGATTTTGTGGGGGCGCGGTGTTGCGGCCGGCGGACAAAGCGGGTCGAATTGGTGCGGACACTTCGACGATGCGAAAGGAGCAAATATCACCATGAACGCCTTCGACGCCTTGACGCAAAGCATCGATGAAGCAATAGGAACCGGACAGATTGGGACGCCGGTCGCGGCGAGGATTGTGGTGCATCACGACGCGGATCACGGACTGCTGGAGCGGCTGGCGGCGCGCTCCCTGGAGGCGGCTTCTTCATGGCTGCGAAGCCGGCCGGAGAGCGTCGCCGCATTGGGAGGGGCCGAGCGAGGCCAGATCACTCTGCTGGCCCGCTTCGCCGGCGGGCAAAGTGCGGTGGCGGCGGTCAGCTCGCGCACTCGCGGCGCGCCGCTGATGGAGGCCGTGGTCTGGGGCAATCGCGGGACCGCATCCTGGGAAGAAGGCGCCGGCTTTCGCGATGTGGAGCGGGACCGCAGCGAGCCGGAGCTTTCCGATGAGGCGAAGCGGCTGCTTGACCTGATTCGCGGTTCGCTGGCGAGTTCTGCCAAGGCGCCGCTCGCGAAACCGCAAGCGGATGCGCGAAGCGCCCCGTCGCGCATGATCGCTCCGCGGAAGCCGCCTTGGGGCGTGTTGCTGGTGGCGGGCGATCATACGCATCAGCCGAATTATGCGGAAGCTCTGGCCGCCGATCCACGGTGCAAGCTGGTCGGCCTGACCGATGAAATGAACGTCTCGCCGCGGCGCCGTGATTTGAACGAGCGCCTCGCGCGGCGGCTTAACATCCCGCTCTTGCCTGATCTCGACGCCGCCCTGCGACGCGACGACGTGCAACTCGTCAGCATCTGCGCCGAGCCGATGCGACGCGGAAGGATCATCGTTCGCGCGGCCGAGGCGGGCAAGCATCTTTACCTCGACAAGCCGCTGGCGGGGACGCTCCACGATGCGAACGAGATCGTCGCCGCCGTCGAGCGGGCAGGCGTTATTTCCCACATGTTCAGCCTCACCCCGCTGGCGCCGGCCCAGCGGATGCGCCGTGTGGTGCGCGCGGGCGAGCTGGGTGATCTCAGCGGATTGCACTTCGATCTCTGCTTCGCCAAGGGACATGCCGGGACCGCCGAACTCGACCGCCCGCGGCGGGAGTCGGCCGAGCCGGAAGAGTACGAGCTCCCGGACGCAAAACGGGAGCTGACCAACGTCGGCGTCTACCCGCTGGTCGCGATGCTGTGGCTCACCGGCGACCGCGCGCGGCGGGTTGCGGCGACGACCGGCAACTACTTCTTCGCGGAGCATCAGGAGCGCGACATGGAGGATTTCGGCCAGATGCTGCTGGAGCTACAGAGCGGCGCCGTGGCGACCATCTCCGCCGGCCGGGCCGGCTGGCGATCGCACCCTTCCAGCGGGCTCAACCGAACGAGCTTGATCGGGTCGAATGATGCGGCCGTGTTCGATGCCCACCGGCCCCGGGTCGCGGTCTGGGCGGACGTTCCCTGTTGGGCGCCGCCGGAGCGGGATCCGGAAGACCCGATGGGAATGTGGGCCGGCCCCAAGGCGCCCGAGTACACGGCGGCGCCCAAACAAGCGTGGATCACGCCTCCGGCCGCCGGCCCCGCCGCGGACGCGAAGCACTTTCTCGATTGCCTGGAGGCCGGCCAAGCGAGTGAGGTCCCGGCCGCACTCGGCGCCGCCGCCACCGAGATCCTCCTTGCCGGCTACCGCTCGGCATCGCGAAACGGCGAATGGGTTTCGCTGCCGTTAGACTGAACAGGCCATGATCGACACGAACTACATCCCCTGGGAAGCACTGGAAGCGGGGCTGGACGAGGTCCGCCGGTCGCCCCAGGATCAGGGGCGCCTGGAGTTGATCGTGCGGCGGCCGCGGAGCAACAAGCGCGATGTCTTGGCCGAGGGAGAGCTGGACCTATCGCGCGGACTCGTGGGCGACTGCTGGCGGCCGATGAATAAGGGGGACGCTCCCGAGGCGAATCAACTCACGATCATGAACTCCCGGGCGATCGCTCTGATCGCCGGCGGCAAAGACCGCTGGCCGCCTGCGGGGGACCAGCTTTACATCGACCTCGACTTGAGCGAGGAGAACCTCCCGCCGGGAATGCAACTGTTGATCGGCGCGGCGGTGATCGAAATCACGCCGCTCCCGCACACCGGCTGCGGCAAGTTCAAGGCCCGCTTCGGCCGCGACGCCCTCAAGTTCGTCAATTCGCCGGTCG
>JAHWKS010000702.1 GCA_019347795.1 Planctomycetota bacterium
GTAAATCTTAGGAATGCCGTCGGCGCCGCCGATCAGCAGCTCGTCCTTCGTCGGGTGGCGGTCCACCGCGTGCAGGCCGCCTTTGAGGGCGCCGGGCGTGATGCTCGAGATGTTGTCGATGAACCGCTGGGTAGGGACATTGATCAGCTTCATCGACATGTCGCGGCTCACCGTGACCACATGGTCCCCCGCGACGGAATAGACCGTGTCGAGCACCCAATCCGAATGGGCGCCGTTGAACAGCACTTCCTTGCCCGTCTCCGCCTCGATGCCGCGAAGCGTGTTGTCGGGGCAGCCGAACGCGACCAGCTTCCCGTCGGGCGACCAGCTTCCGCCGTAGCACGTGTCGTACGTTACCGGCTGCGAGAGGAGGAGCGTGCGATTCTCCACGTCCCAAATCTGCACTTCGCCCAGCCGGCCGGGGGAGCCGCCGGTCACCAGCAGCCGCTTTCCGTCGGGCGAGAACGCGACCGACTCGATCCGCTCCGACATGCCCACCAGCCGCGCCGCAACTCCCGAACCGTCGCCGCGGTGCAGCACCACTTCATGATAGCCGGAAACCGCCAAGAGCGACCCGTCCGGCGAATAGTCCAGCGCCGTAATCACCGGCGGCAGCGTGTACGTCGGCGGATGCTCCATGTCGAACTTCGGCCGCGTGGACATGGGCGAGTCGTCCTTGGCGCCTTGCTTGACCCAGAGCGTGATCTTCGCGATCTCGGCCTCCTTCAGCGGCGGCTTATCCTTCGGCATGTACGCCGAACCGCCGTCGGGCGTGACCTGGCTGATGAGATAGCTCTCCTCCGGCTTTCCCGGGACGATGGCCGCGTCGCCGCTCTCGCCCCCTTGGATCAGGTGGGCAAAGTCGGTCATCTCGTACTCGCCGCCCCGCTTGGCCGGCTGATGGCAACCCTGGCAGTTTGCCTGAAAGATCGGACGGACATCGCGATAGTAGCTGACCTCGCCCTCGGCTTCGGGCGTCGTCTCATCGGCACGCACCGCCAACCCCCAGGAGGCCCAAACCAGCAGCGAGGAAAACAGAATCCGGGAAAACGTCGGCATGAAGAACCTCATTCTTCCGCGGCAGGCGGGACAAGTGCGCTCGGCACAGCTACGGCGGATCAACACGAGTGGGCATCGCCGCGAGGGGAATTTGAATGGTGCGGCGATTGCGGGGCGGGAATGGGCACGATGAACCCTCGACGGCCCATCGCCATCCCCCAAGTCTAAGGCATTCGCTCGGCTTTTGCAATCATCAACGCCCATCGCGTCTGAGGAGCTGCTGCGGCGATGCTTCGAGGAATAGCGAGGAGCGTCGCAAGTCTTCCAGGACCGTTCACGGTCCTTCACCGCGCAGCGGTATTCGCCCCGGCGTTTACGCCGGGGAAGACGAGCGCCTGCATGCGACCATCTCAGGCCCGTTTCACGGGCCTTTTCGTCTCTGGCTTGAGCCGAAGGACTATGGGTTCTCTTCCGTTATGCGCTCAAGTCGCTGGGACGCTGTTCCACACTGGTGATGCTGCCGCTGATTACGGATGTACGAAGTTACCCAGGTCAAATTGTTGGTCCCAAAGCTGACGACTCCGTAGCCGGGCTGCCATTGCGGGACATTGGTGGTTCTCCAGACGACGAGAGCGGCTCAAAGCCAGAGGAGAGAAGGCCCGTGAACGGGCCTGAGATGAGACTATTGTGGCGCTCGCCTACCCCGGCGTAAACGCCGGGGCGAATACCGCTGCGCGGGAAAGGCCCGTGAACGGGCCTGGTTCCCGTTGGGCGGCTACGCCAGCAACTTGGGTCATTTGATTTCCCACAACCAGAGGCCGTCGATGATTTCGACATCCCCAATTTCCTCTGCCGGGTTTTCCGGAAATATGTAGAGGCCAAACGAAGTTTCGTAGTTGCGGTATAGCAACATGCCAAGGCCGGTCTCCGAGGCGCTTATCCATACGGGCTCTAGACGGGCAAGTTCGGGTGGCACCTCGCCGGCATCGCCACGGATTACTCGCTGACCCCTAGGCAAAGCAATCAGTCTGGAGTGCAATTGGCGGCCCGCCAGACGAACAGATTCAGGATCATCAATTTTCAGAATACGGTTCCGATGGATTTGAATGGTCCGCTTATTGGCGAACCATTTCGTTGCGTAACCAAAGAGCGGCAAGTAGAGGGTCGCCGCTGACGTAAACAAGACGGTGCATAGCGCAAGCTTGAGGTGCTCACGACCAGTGGACCGTTTGGGTTTAGAGAACGCATTCACTGCCTGTCGGGCAGTAAGGACGCCCAAGATAAAAAGCACCAGCAACGGCGGGTAAACGAGATAGCCGCCTGAGAACGACAGCGTGGCGATCAGGAATGCTGCAGCCGTGACGCCAATGAACGCGTGAAGGAGACTGAATCGAATTGCGAACACAGTTGGTCTCATACAGCTTTGACCAAACCGATCCCGCAGGCTACGGGCGTGTCAGCTTGAGCGGCGGGTTCGGCCAGGCGTTTGTTCATTCGTGGCCGCGGCCGCCTCGTAGTCGCGACGAAACTGCCACACCGCCTCAAGCAGCTCTGCGTCGTCGGCGTCCCACAAGCCGCGCCCGTGCAGATCGGCGCACAACTCGCCGACGGCCGCTACGATTTGGCCAACGCGCATTTCAGGAATAGCCTCCGACAAGGCTTGCAACGCTGCGTGCAACTCCGCTCTCGTATCGCTCTCGATCATAAACGGTCTTTTACGCAGGGTGAATTTTCCCGACTTCCGCGATATCTTCCAATGATGACAGCCGGCACGGTTTCTCCTGGCGCCAGTTTCGCAATCCGAGTCGCTCGCGTGACGCCGTCGATAATTTCCAACAGACCATCGGGATCTTCGTAAACGAAAACCGGCGGCATCCCGTCCTTGGACGAGCCGAACTTTCGGATTTGTTGATGGAGTTTCCAGGGGTCGGCCCCGCCAGCCCGACTCGGTGGAAGTCGTAGCTCGCTAGGATCGACCTCGCGGACCGTCTGACTCATTCCACTACATCTAGAATACGCTTCGCGCACACACGGAACAACCAATCAATATGGCAGCGGGTTAATTCAGGGCTGACGCTCCACTAGGCCCAGGCGATCGTTCCAGGAATTCATAGGCACGACCGCGAGGTCGCGCGAGGGACTTGATTCTTTTGCTTGCGGCGGTTGGGCGAGGCGGAGGCGGCAGGTGCGGTCGCCGAGCTTGATGGTGATTTCTTCGCTGTCGTCCAGCGCGCGGATGTGATCGTCCCTCACGAGGATGCGATACTCGGTTTTGTCGTAAATCGGCATGATGCCGCCGTGGGCGCGGATCGTGCGGCGGGCCTCCAAGGCCAGACCCGGCGGCGCCTGGGAAAGTTCTTTCAATACGTCCGAGCGAATCCGCGGGGGGAGGTTCACGGCCATTTGTGCGTCGATCATGTTGATCTTGCCCAACGCCACGTGCGGCAAAAGCTCCGGGCACGCGCCTTGTATTCGCTTGGCGGCCTGGATGTACCGGGGACTGGCGCCCACCAGTCGCGCGGCATGCTCCGCGGCCTTGCCGCGCTCGTCCCCACCCCCCAGCAGCAAGGTAGCGCATTTTTGCGCTACCTTTCCTTCGGGGGGCGAGGATGATTGAAGCCGCTGCCGCTCTTTCGCTTCCCACTCCAAAAGGGGCAACACCTGCAGGACCAGAACTGCCCGTTGGCTGGCGTTCAACTGGCGCCGGCGGAGGTTCTTGGTAATGGCCCATTCCAGCGGCGAGCCCTCTCCCTGCCAGTTGACAAACGTCGGCTGCACGCCCGCCCGGCGGCAGGCCTCCAGCCGATTCCGCCCATCCAGCACGGCGCCCCCGAGGAGCACGATCGGCTCCAGCAACTTCCCGCGACGGCGGATATCCTCCGCCATCCCC
>JAHWKS010000703.1 GCA_019347795.1 Planctomycetota bacterium
TTATCGCGATTGGGTGGTTCAGGCGCTGAACGAGGATCGCCCGTACGACGAGTTCGTCCGCCTGCAGTTGGCGGCCGACATGATCGAGGGAACCGAACCGGCCGATCTGGCGGCGCTCGGCTTTGTCGGGCTTAGCCCCACGTACTGGAAGGAGCTGCGGCTGGCGCCGGACGTAATCAAGACCGTGGTGGCCGAGGAGTGGGAGGAGCGCATCGACGCCGTCTCGCGGACGTTCCTGGGACTGACCGTCGCCTGCGCCCGCTGTCACGATCACAAGTTCGATCCCATCACCACGCAGGATTATTACGCCCTGGCCGGCGTCTTCGCCAGCACCCGGCTCACCGACCGTTTTCTGCTGCCGGCGGAAGAGGCGGAGCGAGTCCGGTCGGCCCACGAAGAGGTCGCGTCGCTGGAGGCGCAGATCGCGACGCTGGAGAAAGCGAAGGACAATTCTGACGCGCCGCAAAAGATCGCGGAGCTGCGACATCGCATCGACGAGATCAAAACTACGACGGCGAACTACGACGCTCCTCAGGTCTGCGCCGTCGATGAAGCGAGCGTTCAAGTGCTCCCCGACGGCGCCGACGCGACGAAAGTGGAATACATTCCCGACCTGCCGCTCGACCTGCGGGTGCAGGTGCGGGGCGATCCGGCGAACCTGGGGCGGCCGGCGCCGCGGCGGTTTCTGCAACTCTTCGCCGATGGCTCGCCGGCGCCGTTTCAGCACGGCAGCGGGCGCCGGGAACTGGCCGACGCGATTGTGGCCGACGCCGCGCCGCTGACCGCCCGCGTGATCGTCAACCGCGTGTGGCGCCATCACTTCGGCCGCGGCCTGGTCGATACGCCGAGCGACTTCGGCGCCCAAGGCGCCCGCCCCACGCACCCCGATTTGCTGGACGACCTGGCGGCTCGGTTCATCGACCACGGCTGGTCGCTGAAGTGGCTGCACCGCGAGCTGATGCTCTCGGCGACGTATCGGCAGAGGTCGGGAAATGCGGAATGCGGAGTGCGGAATGCGGAATCGAAGGCGCCGAATCCGCGTTCGTCGGATCCGTCGAACCGGCTCCTGTGGCGGATGAACCGTCAGCGGCTCGACTTCGAGCCGTGGCGGGATGCGATGCTCGCGGCGGCGGGAGAGCTGGATGCGCGGATCGGCGGGCCGGCGCTCGACCTGAACGACGCGGCCAACCGGCGCCGCACGTTGTACGGCCGGATTCACCGGCACGAACTCGAGGTAATGTTGCGGCTGAACGATTTTCCCGATCCCTCCTCGCACAGCCCCAGCCGCGACGCGACCACCACGCCCTTGCAAGGCCTGTTCGTGCTCAACAGCCCCTTCGTCACGCGACAGGCTGAAGCCCTCGCCGCGCGCCTCGCGCGGGAGCACCCGATCGACGCCGACGCCCGCATCCGCCGCGCCTACCAGCTCCTTTTCGCCCGCCCCGCCACCGAACGCGAAGTGGAACTGGGACACAGCTTCCTCGGCGCCGACGCAGACGTGAAGACATGGCGGCTGTACCTGCAAACGCTGCTGGGCAGCAATGAATTCCTGTTTATAGACTGACAAGGCGATCGAATTGGCCCACAGATGGCAAAGCCGACCCACGGATAACGAGCTCACAGAGAACCCCGCTTCTTTCTTCATCCGTGGGTCGGCTTTGCCATCCGCGGGCATTTCCTCCCTGGAAGGCATTGCAGTGCAACCGTCAAAAGCCATCTCTCGCCGCAAAATGCTGCACTCGCTCGGCGCAGGGATTGGCGCGCTCGGGGCGGCTGAGTTGCTTCAGGGCGATGAGTCCGCGGCGAGGTTGCACTTTCCTGCGCGGGCGAAGCGGGTGATTCATCTGTTTATGAATGGAGGGCCGTTTCAGGGGGATTTCTTTGATCCCAAGCCGGCGCTGGAGAAGTTCGCCGGGGAGCGGCCGGCGGAAGTTGATTTGCGCACGGAGCGGGCGACGGCGGGGTTGTTGCCGTCGCCGTTCAAGTTTCAGCCGGCGGGGCAGAGCGGCGTGCCGGTGAGCGAGCTGCTGCCGAACCTGGCGCGGCACATCGATGAGATCTGCGTGCTGCGGTCGCTCTATACCGACAATCCCAATCACGGGCCTGCGCTCTACTTGATGAACAACGGCACGATCACGCCCCGCCGGCTGAGCATGGGATCGTGGTTCCTGTACGGCCTGGGCCGCGAGAACGAGAACCTGCCGGGATACGTCGTCCTCTGTCCCGGCCGGCCGGTGCGGTTCTCGGTGCTGTGGACCAGCGCCTTCCTGCCGGGCGAGTTCCAGGGAACGTACATCAATCACTCGGACTTGAACCCGCAGAAGCTGATTCCTTATCTGCGGAACGCGGATGTGTCGATCGACGAGCAAGCGAAGCAGATCGCGCTCTTGCGGCGGCTGAACGAAGCGCACCTCGAGCAGCGCGGCGGCGATCGGGCGCTGGAGGCCCGGCTCAAGGCGATGGAGTCGGCCTTCCACATGCAGACCGAGGCCTTCGATCTGACCCGCGAGCCGCAGGCGATCCGCGACGAGTACGGCTCGGGCCATTTCGCCCACGGCTGCCTGATGGCCCGGCGCCTCGTGGAGCGCGGCGTGCGGTTCGTGCAAGTGTACTACGGCAACGGCCAACCGTGGGACACGCACAACGATCATCACAACGCGGTGCGGAAATTGGCCGGCGATATTGACCAGCCCATCGCCGCGCTCTTGGGCGACCTGAAACGACGCGGGTTGTTGGACGATACGCTGGTGATTTGGGGAGGTGAGTTCGGGCGGACGCCGACCTCGGAGAACGGCAGCGGACGCGACCACAACCATTACGGCTTCACGATGTGGCTGGCTGGCGGGGGCGTGCGAGGCGGCACGACCTACGGCGCCACCGACGAGTTCGGCTTCCGCGCGGTCGAGAACCGCATCCACATTCACGACCTGCACGCCACGATTCTTTATCTCCTCGGCCTCGATCACGAGCGGCTCACCTACCGCTACGCCGGCCGCGACTTCCGCCTCACCGACGTCCACGGCCGCGTGGTCCGCGAAGTGTTGGCGTGAGCGATGGTGCGTCGTCAACGCTCGAAATTGGGATCAGCCGCGGGGCGCTAGCCCGGTCTCGAAACTAGGGCGCGAGGTCACGAAGTTTCGGGGACCGGAGGCGAGCGCGTCGCGGCTGATTCACCATCCAGTTTTTAGCATTGACGCAGCACTACCTACCGGGCTTGCAGATGACTCGACCCAAGCGGCCGATCCTTCGGCAGGTCGAGGATCAAGCGGCATAGCGGGGCGACATCGACGGAGCGCGGCGTTTGACGCCAGTCGGCGGGGCGAGCGAATCCGGCGACGATCAACGGAGACTGCGAGTCGAGCGCGTGCAAAGACCCGTGCGACCCGCCGTCGTGTAAAGACGTCGCATTCCGGCGGAACTCGAAGCCTGGGCGAGTGGTGGTCCAGATGTCTCCGCTGACCTCGCGGTCGAAGGACGTGGCGATTCGCTCAAACGCGTTGGGATAATCCTCGAATCGCAGGATGCCGTCGCTGTCGAGGGAACCGCCGACCGTTGCCAAGTCTCCCGACCAGCTCCATGCGGCGCCGTACTCATCCGGCGCCGTCGATGCGCCGGCCGTCTCCCGCTGCTCCACCCAGAACTCCAGCCGGCCGCGATCGCTGGTGGCGACGAAGTAGCGATTGTCCTCGGGGTCGCCGTCGGCGGTGGCTCGCCACATCACCTGGTCCACATGCGGGTCCGCAAGCAGGGCGGACACAATCGCATCGCGACGCTGCGGAGTGTAGTTCCGCACATAGATCTGCGCGGCGCGCATGTTGGGGCACACCATCAGCTCATCGTCGGATTCCCACGCTCCGCCGGCGGGAACGCACTCAAAGTCCGATA
>JAHWKS010000704.1 GCA_019347795.1 Planctomycetota bacterium
GACGCCCAAGGTAAACTCGACGGCGTGTCCGTGAATTCGGCGCCGGATCGTTCGGTGCAGGAGTTGACGGCGCCGAATCCGCAATCCGGCTATCCCGGCGTGCCGCACAACCAAATCGGCGTAACAACCGTGGGCGCTGTGCGAGCAAGTGGAGGCGATGTGACGCCGGCCCCGACGCGGGCAAATGCCAATCATGCAATTTTGAAAGGATTGACGCCGCAGCAAGCGAGCGCGCTCTTCTTGCCGACTACGAGGAATCCCAACCGGCCTCACAAAAGATGAATGGAGCGACTTATGTCTCAGGCGCACATTTACGCTGACTTTCAGAACCTCGACGATGCCAATCGGCTGCGTCTGTCGTGCGCCGGAACGAAAGAGGATCTGGAACGCCACGGCATTCAACTTCGCCAAGGCATGATGCTGACGTTCTACACGGATGACGCCGATGATGACGGCCGGCCCGATAATTTGCTGGCGGACGGAGTCGTGGAATACGACGAGGAAGCCGGAGGCTGGGTGGCGACGGTGGACTGGTCCGCATTGCGTCACGCGTCCGATGAGCGTCATCCCAATACTGCTCGGTAGTAGCGCAACTCACCTCGTTCATGCCCCAGCCCGTCAGCCTTCGCATCGGCACTCGCGCTAGTCAGCTTGCCTTGTGGCAGTCCCACTGGGTGGCGGATCAGTTGCGCGCTCGCGGCGTCGAGGTTGAGGTCGTTCACATCGCCACGCAAGGCGATGTGACAAGCGGACCCTTGGGGGAAATCGGCGGACAGGGGGTCTTCACGAAGGAGATCCAGCGGGCTCTCGCTGAGAAGCGGGTCGATCTGGCGGTGCATAGCTTGAAGGACCTTCCCACGGAGCGGGTTGCGGGGCTGAAGCTCGGCGCCGTTCCTCCGCGAGCCGCCGCGGGCGATGCATTGATTTCCAACGTCGCGGCGAATTTGGAATCGCTGCCTCAAGGGGCGATGGTCGGCACGGGGAGCAATCGCCGCCGGGCGCAGCTCCTGCACTTCCGGCCCGATCTGCGGATGGCCGAGATTCGCGGCAACCTCGACACCCGGCTCCGCAAACTGGATGAGGGGCAGTACGACGCGCTCGTGCTGGCCGAAGCGGGCCTCCGCCGACTGGGTTGGGACGAGCGGATCACCGAGATCGTGCCTAAGTCGGTCATGCTTCCTGCGGTGGGGCAGGGAGCGCTGGGGCTGGAGATTCGCGAAGACGACGAAGCAGCGCAGCAGGCGATCTCCGCGCTCGACGATCCCCCGACGCATGCCGCGGTCCTCGCCGAACGCGCATTGTTGGCCGCACTCCGCGGCGGCTGCCTGGCGCCGGTCGGCGCCTGGGCCCGCGAAGACGACGCCGGCCGGCTCGTGCTCGACGCCGTGGTTCTCAGCCCCGACGGCCGTCGCCGCCTCGCCGCCTCCGGCGAGGCGCCAATTGATGAGGCGGGGAACCTCGGCCGGCGGGTCGCCGCGGAGCTTCTCGACCAAGGCGCCGCCGACCTCATCGCCGCTTCTCGGGCGTAGCTCTCAGCGCTGCCGGCGGAACTTCTTGCCCGGAACAACGTCAAAAACGGTAAGAGGCGGTGCGCGATGCGTTTACGCCTCACGTTGAGGGGCGTCCACCGTCGCGTTGACTTCTCGCTACACCCCGCCGTCCCGCCGGACACTGCGGGATGCACGCAACTTCTTCGACAGCTTGCATTTACGCCTCAAGACTACGGCCCGCCAGCCCTCTTGGCGCCTCAGGTGCGACTTCCCCTGGCCGTCGGTCCGCATGAGTCGGCCGCTTTGAACTTGCACGCCTTGGGAGTTCCGCATTGGCTAAATCGACTCGCAGCACGCTTCCCACTCGCTCCAAGTCCCGCTTCAACGGCGCCATTCATCCGCCGAAGAAGTCGTCCGGCCGCGAGGAGACGGATGACTTCGACCTGCTGGGAGAATCGGAGATCGACGCCGAAGACGAGCCGCTCGAGGATGAAGAGGAACGGCCGAAGCCCGGCGGACGCGACCCGATCGACGACCCGGTGCGAATGTACCTGATGCAGATGGGGCAGATCCCGCTGCTGACGCGCGATCAAGAGGTGCAGATCGCCCGGGAGATCGACGCCGCCCGCGCCCGCTATCGGCACTACATGCTGGCGACCGACTACGTCCTTCAAGGCGCCGTGGCCGCGCTGGAGAAAGTGCGCTGTGGCCAGCTTCGGCTCGATCGCACGGTGGAAGTCTCGGTGACCAACACCGCCGAGAAGCGCCGCATCATGCATCGTCTGGGGCCGAATCTCAAGACGCTGCGGCGGATGCTCGTGCAGAACTATCGCGACTACCGCAAGGCGGTGAGCCGGAAGACCTCGTACGCGGAGAAGAAGGCCGCCTGGCGGCGCCTCACCCGGCGCCGCAGCAAGGCGGTGCGGCTGGTCGAAGAGCTGAACCTCCGCACGAATCGCCTGCAGCCGCTCTTTGAGAAGGTGCTGGAGATCCACGACCGGATGCTCACCATCCGCCGCCAGATAGAGCAGATTCGCCGCGGCCAGACGCCTCTGGGCTTGACGCTCAACGAGCTGCAAGCGGAGCTGCGCTACCTGATGCGGATCACGCTGGAAAGCCCCGCCACGCTTTCCCGCCGCGTCGGCCGCACCCGCGACTTCCAGAACCAGTACGACGCCGCCAAGCGAAAGCTCTCGGCGGGGAACCTGCGGCTCGTGGTTTCCATCGCCAAGAAGTACCGCAACCGCGGCTTGAGCTTTCTCGACTTGATCCAGGAAGGAAACACCGGCCTGATGCGGGCGGTCGATAAGTTCGAGCACGCCCGCGGATACAAGTTCTCCACCTACGCCACCTGGTGGATTCGCCAGGCGATCACGCGGGCGATCGCCGATCAGAGCCGCACCATCCGCGTGCCGGTCCACATGATCGACACGATGAGCAAGATTCGCAACGTGTCCCGCGACCTGGTGCAGGAGCTGGGGCGCGAGCCCAGCGCCGAGGAGACCGCCGACCGCGCGGGCCTCTCGATCGAAGACACCAAGTGCATCATGAAGATGTCGCGGCACCCGCTCTCGCTGGACCAGCCGGTGGGGGACCAGGACGACAGCTACTTCGGCGAGTTCCTGGAAGACCACCGCGACGACGACCCGCTCTACGACACGCACCAGCAGTCGCTCAAGCTGCGGATCGAAGAAGCGATGGAGAGCCTCAACTATCGCGAGCGGGAAATCCTCCGGCTCCGCTACGGCCTGACCGACGGCTACACCTACACGCTGGAGGAAGTCGGCCGCATCTTTTCGGTCACCCGGGAGCGCGTCCGTCAGATCGAGTCCAAGGCGGTCCGCAAGCTCCAGCAGCCCTACCGCAGCCGCAGCCTCGCGAGCTTTGTGGAGGGCGTCGAAGCCGCGACGCTGGAGCAAAGCGAAAGCGTGTAGCCGCCGCGCGTGTTCTGAACACCTGCCCGGATCGCTTCACCTCGCCCTAGGCGAAATAGCGCACCGCGTTCTGGAAAATCGCGAGGCCGTCGGCGGGGTCGTTGGCTTCGCCGCGGGTCCAGCGGGGGTGCTGGGTGGGGTCGATGTGCCGCTCGGGATGCGGCATCAGGCCCAGCACGCGGCCCGTTTCATCGCAGACGCCGGCGACGTCGGCTTGCGAGCCGTTGGGGTTATCGGGATAGCCGACGGCGCCGTTCCCCTGCTGCGAGGCGTAGCGGAGGACGAGTTGGCCCCCGGTCTCCAGGCGGCGGAGGGTCGCCTCGTCGCGGGTGACGAATTTTCCCTCGGCGTGTGCGACGGGAAGATACATCGACGAGACGCCGCGGAGGAACACGCACTTGTCGGCCTCCGCCTCCAGCCGGACCCAGCGGTCCTCGAACTTGCCCGAGTCGTTGC
>JAHWKS010000705.1 GCA_019347795.1 Planctomycetota bacterium
CCCACGCCGACAATGGGGAACTGGCAGGCGTCCTCGCCCGACGAGCCTTTCTGGTGAATCGCGGAATTCATTTCCCACGACATAACACATCAAGGAGCGGGGGTTTGTGGAGTTTGTTTTTTTCCACCGCCGTTGGATGTAGTCCGCAAAGGCCACGGCAGTATTGGACCTTTCGGCACAACTTCTGCTGTTGCCCGGCAACTATCGCAAGTCTCGTGCCAGATTCTACGCTGCGTTGCCCGTTACTGTTCTACGATGTTTTACGCGAGCGGGAAGGGAGGGTTCGCGGCATTGCCTACACGTTATGAGCCACTTTGGCAGCTTGGTGTAGAAGGAAAGGAGAGTGCGCGTCCGGCGGCTCGCGCGGGCGCCTCTCGCCTCTGGCATTCCCTCTGGCGTTTCCGTCGCGGACGTGGGACAATACTTGACGTAGGTCCACACGGAACGTGTTTCTCCGTCGGGAGTTTCGCCAGATGAGATTGATTGGGCTGGCGCTCGCGGTGACGCTTGTCACGGCGGGCGCGTCGTTGTGCGCAGAGGAGGCGAAGGACGCCGTCCCCGCGGCGACGCCGGAGCAGATTCAGAAGTGGATCGGCGATCTCGACTCCGACCGCTACCAGGCTCGCGAAGATGCGACGGCGGGACTGCTCCGCGCCGGGTATGACGCCGTGACGCCCGTCGCCGAAGCGGCTGCCCAAGGCGGTTTGGAAGCGGCGATCCGCGCCATTTACGTGCTGCGCGAAGCCGCGCTTTCCACCGACAGCCGCACCGCCGACGCCGCCGAGCGGGCGCTGCAGTCGCTGGCCGAGGGGCGGGGCGAGGCCGCGCCGCGGGCGGCCAAGACGCTGGTGGCCCTGGCCGAGATGCGGCGCCGCCGGATTCGTGCCCACCTGGCGACTCTCGGCGCCAAGTTTCAATCGACGCAGCGGTTCATCGCGATCGATCCCTTCCCCGACTATTCCGGCCTCTGGATTGACGAAACGTGGAAAGGGACCGAGGAGGACTTGGCCAAGCTCAAGCTCTTGACCGACATCACCACGATCACGCTCGAAGGGCCGCAGGTGACCGACGCCTGGATCGAACACGTGGCGCAGATGCCAGGTCTTTCCGGTGTGGCGGTGAAGCGGTCCAAGATCACTGATCAGGCCATTGAGGACCTTAAGGCGCTGCCGAACCTGCAGGAGTTGAGCGTCTACTACTCGCCCATCGGCGACGGGGCCGTGGAGCATCTGGCGGCGATGCGCGGACTGACGGTGCTCAAGCTCTACGGCGGGCAGTTCTCGGCTGAAGGCCAGGATCTTCTGAAGAGCGCCTTCGAGGGGACCGCCACGGTGCTTGACATCCGCAAGGGCGCCTTCCTGGGGATCAGTTGCAACGCCCATCCTGCCGGCTGCCTGATTTCCTACGTTCGCGAAGGGAGCGCCGCGGCCAGGGCCGAGCTGTATCCCAACGATATCATCGTGCGGTATAACGGCGAAGAAGTGGAGGACTTTGAAGAGCTGACCTCGCTCATCGCCCAGCACGCGCCGGGCGAAACCACCGAGATTGAAATCCTCCGCGGTCCCGCAACGCTCAAGAAGAAAGTGACGCTGGGCCATTGGGAGTAGCTATGCACGCTTTATCCTCGGCCGGACGGATTGCTGCGCTGGCGGCGCTGACCGCATTTCCTCTTTCCGCAGTTGCGGAGGACGCCGCCGAGGATCGCGAGAAGATTCGTTCGCGACTGACGGAGGCGGGGGCTATTCGTCCGGAAGCGCGGCGGCGGAAGCCGAGTTGCGTCCGGGCGACATTGTGGTGCGGTACGACAAACGCAAAGTCCGGGGCTTTGAGGACCTGACGAAACTCGTCTCGCAACAATCACCGGGAGACATCGTCAAGGTCGAGCTGCTTCGGAATGGCGAAACGGTAATAGAGGCGGTCGTCCTTGGAGAGTGGGAGTAGCAAATGTCGCGATCGTGGCCGTGGCAGATCGTTTCGACCTTGGCGCTAACTGTGGCGTGCGGCGCGTGGGCCGCAGCCGACGATCAGCCGAAGGTCTCATTGGGCGATCCGCAGGTGAAGCCGGGCGAGGGGGGCTCGCTGTTTGACGGCAAGAGCCTGGCTGCATGGCGAGTGGTGGACACGCAGGACTTCGAGCGTCATGGCCCTGTGGAAGTGAAGGACGGGGCGATCGTGCTGGGGGTGGGACAACCGGCCAGCGGCATTGTTTGGAAGGGCCGCCCGCCGCGCGAGAATTACGAGATCTCGCTGGAGGCGAAGCGCATGGAGGGCTCTGACTTCTTCTGCGGGCTGACCTTTCCCGTGGGGGATTCACACGCTTCGTTCATCGTTGGCGGTTGGGGAGGCGGCGTGACGGGCCTCTCCAACATTGACGGCTATTCCGCGGTCGAGAATCAGACCACCGGTTACACGGAGTTCCTGCAGGATCGCTGGTACCGCATTCGCGTGCGGGTGACTGACAAGGCCGTCGCCGCGTGGATTGACGATGACCAGCAGTTCGAAGTCGAACATGAAGACCGGCGGTTCTCGGTCTGGTGGGAGCAGGAGCCGATGCGGCCGCTGGGAATTGCAACCTGGAGAACCAAGGGGGCGCTGCGGAACATGAAGTTAACGCCGATCGACGGGAAGGCGCCCGGCAACGAAGGCTCTTCGCCATGAAAGCGACCAAGATTCTCTTCCCCACCGACTTCTCCCACTGCAGCGACTCGGCGCTGCCGCTGGCGACCGCCCTGGCCCGCGACACCGGTGCCAAGCTCTTGATCGTCCACGTCGAAGAGCCGCCGCTGGCGTACGGGGGAGGCGAAATGTACTACGGCACGCCCGACCCCGTCACCGAAGACTTGCGGAAGATGCTGCAGAAGGTCGTGCCGTCCGATCCCGCCGTCGCGCACGAGCATCATCTGGTGGTGGGCGATCCCGCGGTGGCGGTCGCGGAGTTGGCCAAGTCCGAGGGAGTCGATTTCATCGTCATGGGAACCCACGGCCGCACCGGGCTCCGGCGGCTTCTGATGGGCAGCGTCGCCGAGGCCATCGTGCGGCGTTCCCCCTGTCCTGTGTTGACGATGAAAGAGCCGCACGAGAACGAGTAGATTGCGGCGCCCCCGGCGGGTGAATCGGCCGCTAGCCGGGGAAGAATCTCATTGACTTTTCACCAGCGTTTGCTAGATTGCGGACGCTAAGAGGCTGTCCGAGAAACGGGGAATAGGCGCCCTGGACGACGAGTCCCGATTTGCGACCACGCTTGGAACAGGGCCCGTTTTTAATTAGCCTTCGCGTGAACTGGCGGCGTTCACATCACCCCTCGGGCTTGCCATGAAACTCTCGCGAACCGTGGCTTATGCGCTGCAAGCCACATTGCTCTTGGCCGAAGATACGTCGCGGATGCCGGTTCCGTGCAGCAAGTTGGCGGCCGAGGGGAAGATGCCCGAGCGATTTCTGCTCCAGATTCTCCGCAACCTGGTCAACCACGGCCTGCTGCGCTCCACGCGCGGCGTGGACGGCGGCTACATGCTGCTGAAAAAGCCGCACGACATCACCCTCTTGAGCATCATCGAGGCCATCGACGGCCCCGTGGACGCGGGACTGGTGGCGGTCGAAGGTTTGCCCCAGCACGCGCGCGTCATCCTGGAAGAGGCCTTGAACGACGTGGCCGTCGCCACGCGAGACCGGCTGGGCGGCGTGACGCTGTCGAACCTTCTGGAGAAGGAAACGGTTTGAATCGTCCGGCCGCGCCTGAGGTAGACGCCATGGAAGGTTGCTCCGCGCGAAAACCGCAAGCGGTTGGCCCGGTAGATCACCGCAACCGCTCGCGGGGCGGGACTTCGCAGCCTGGACAACCTGGCGCCTCGCCTCTACGATCTAGGCAGTTCCAC
>JAHWKS010000706.1 GCA_019347795.1 Planctomycetota bacterium
CTTTTTCTGGATCATCGGGAGCCTACTGGGCGTCGCCGCAATTCCGGCGGGATCGCGACCATCGACGTTCAGCGCCGTGGCGGAGGATCATCCCTACACCCCCGCTATCGTGACGGGATACCACTTCTCGCTCATCGAAGGCGACGCTGCCTCCAGCGAATGCGTCTCGGAGTTCCCGCTGCGACACTCGCCGCGGTCCGTCGCCCGGAGGCTTCCTATCGCTGAAACAGAGCAAGAACAACCTGCCGCCCTGCTTCACGACGCTCCCCAGACCTTCGACATATCGCGCCCGATCCTCGTCGGAGAAGACGTGGAAGAGGCCGCAGTCGATCACCGAGTCGAGCACCTCCGGGATGGCATGCAGGTGAAGGGCGTCGATCACCAGGAAGTTGGCTTCCAGCCCGCGCTCCTGCGCCTTCCGCTTTGCTTCAATGATCGGCTTCTCCAGGAAGTCGATTCCGGTAACCTTGTTCCCCCGCTCAGCAAAGAAAAGAGCGTTCTCTCCGGTTCCGCATCCAGCGTCGAGAATCGAGCCGGTGATCTGATCGGCGGCCGCAACGAACTGTACGAGCGCCCGCTTCGTACGAGCGACTCAATCCACTGATGGCCGACGCGCCGCGACGGAGCGACGAGCCACTTCGTTTCCAGCAGCCGTTCCCGGCAGACGTTATTCAGGGTGGCGGGCGAGTCGGACATGCTGCAAGTGAAACCGATTCATCCGCGGACGGCAAGTATGTCTTGCGGGTCCTCTTGAGTGTGGCGACCAATGTCATCGGAGGAATAATTCCAAGAATTCTGGTCGCCGCGCGGCGCGTGCGGGAGAGAAGCGTCATGTCACTTATAGGTTGACGCGACTTCCTTCCTTCCTTCCACCCCCATGAGGCGACCCGTGAGCAAAAGCGCCCCCACCCGTTCGTTCCAATTCGAGCGTTTGGAAGCCCGCGAATTGATGGCCGGCGACGTCGATGTCCGCGTCGTTGGCGGCGATCTGATGATCACCGGATACGGGACCGACAACGGCGTCGAGGTCGGCCAGCTCCGCCCCGGCAGCGACGCCTGGTATGTGAAGGGCCTGTACCGGGACGGGCGGAACACCACGATTAACGGCCGCTCGCAAATCATGGTGCGGGGCGTGACCGACGACGTGCGGATCGACCTTAACGGCGGCGATGACCTGCTCTTGGTCCGCGACGGCATAGTCCCCGACGACCTGGTGATTAAAACCGATAGCGGTAGCGACTTCGTCAAAGTGCTGAACACCGCGGTGCTGGACGATCTTTACGTCAGCACGGGCAAACGCTGGAGTTCGTCTGATCAGATCGTGCTGAAGAACGTGGACGTTCGCGACGACATCAGCCTCTACACCGGCGGCGGCGACGACGGGATGTCGTTGATCGACGTGTATGCGGGCGATAAGCTCAAGCTCGACTCCGGCTCGGGAAACGACCGGCTGGCGATCCTCTCCAGCAACATCGACCGGGTCTTCGCCGAATTGGGGAGCGGCCGCGACGAGTTGTACCTCAAGAGCAACCGCTTCGACCTGACCGACGTGGACGGGGGCTCGGGCTACGACACGCTCAAGCTGAAGGGCGGCGGCGGTTCGCTGGGCGACCTGGACCGCAGCAGCATCGCCACCCGCCGCGTCTGAGCGTGACGCACGGGGGAACACTTTCATCACTCCTTTACTTCAATATCGGCATTCGGGTCGTCAGGCCGCGGCTCCGGCCGGTGGCGGGCATCGTGCAAAAGCCCGCTGCCGCGGCTGAGCGCCGCAAACCCAAACTTCTCTCGCACGGCATCGGCCACAGCGTCAAGCTGGCGCTGCTTCTCGCGCTCCTGCTCGAACAGCGTCCGCTGCACGAGCCCATGGTCGTCGAAGCCGCTTACCCCGACGCCGAGCAGTCGCACGCCCTGGTGGCCCGGGGGCAGCGCCTGCGCGAGCATTTCCGCCGCCGTTCTCCAAATCTCCCGCGTGACGTCGGTCGGCTGCGGCAGGGTCTTGGCGCGGGTAATCGTATGGAAATCGGCGAAACGGACCTTGAGATGAATCGTGCGGCCGCGCCGCTTCTGGGCGCGCACGCGCCGCCCGACATGTTCGGTCAGCTCCAGCAACCAGGCGCGGAGCGCATCCAGATCGGTAATGTCCACCGCGAAAGTAGTCTCGTGGGAAATCGACTTCGCCTCCCGGTCCGGCACGACGGGGCGTTCGTCGAGCCCGTGCGCGAGATTCCAGAAGTGCTCCCCTTGCTGGCCGAACTGTTGCCGCAGGACCTCCGGATCGAAACGCCGCAGTTGGCCGATCGTCTTCACCCCCAGCCGAGCGAACACACCTCCGGTGACCTTGCCCACGCCCCAGAGCCGTCCGACCGGCAGCGGGTCGAGGAACTCGGCTACGCGGTCCGGCTCGACCACGACCAATCCATCCGGTTTCTTCAGGTCGCTGGCGATCTTGGCCAGGAACTTGTTCGGCGCGACGCCGACCGACGCCACCAGCGCCGTCTCGCTTCTGATCGCCTCTTTGGTGCGGCGGGCGGTTTCCTCGCCCGAACCGAACAGCCCGGCGCTGCCGGTCACGTCGAGAAACGCCTCGTCCAGCGAGAGCGGTTCAACGAGGGGCGTGAAGCGGAAGAGTATATCCCGGATCTGCCGCGAGACCTGAGCGTAGAAGTCCATGCGGGGCGGGAGCACCATCGCGTCCGGACACAGCCGCAGCGCCGTCGAGGTCGGCATCGCGCTGTGGACGCCGAACCGCCGCACAGCGTAGTTCGCCGCAGCCACCACACCCCGCCCCTCCGGCGTGCCGCCGACGATAAGCGGCTTGCCCACGAGGCGCGGATTCTCACGCTCCTCGATCGAGGCGTAGAACGCGTCCATATCGACGTGGAGGATGACGCGGCGCGGCGGCTCGGTCTGGGTCACTTTTTTCCCATCCCTTCGCGCAACTGCTCGGACAACCGCTTCACCACCTCCTGAGATTCTCCCTGGCCCGCAATGTTGGTGTCCTCCTGAGGGTCCACCTCGTGGTCGTAGAGCATCCGAGCGAGCACATTCCCGCCGCTTCGCGTGTACTCGGTGAATCGGTAGCGGTCGGTGCGGATGGTGTCGCCGTTTCCAAAGCGACCGATCGCCGCGTCCTTCCACGCCTGCTCCGGGTCCTTCATCAGCGGGACAAAGCTCCGGCCTTGGAGATGGTCCGGCAGCGGAAGGCCGGCGACTTCGCAAAGCGAGGGATAAATGTCGATGAATTCCGTCAGCCCCCTCGTTCGCTTGCCGCCAGGGACGCCCGGCCCGCGGATGATCAGCGGGGCGTGCATGGAGGTCTCAAAGCAGCAATGCTTGCACCAGAGGGTGTGCTCGCCCAAGTTCCAGCCGTGGTCGCCCCAGAGCATGACGATCGTGTTCTCGGCCAACCCGAGCCGATCGAGTTCATTCAGCAACCTTTCCGACCTGAGCATCCGTGTAACTGACGCAGGCGTAGTAGCCGTGGATCAGCGTGCGGGCCTGTTCGTCCGAGAGCGGGCCCTTGGGCGGAATGCCGGCATAGGCCCGCAGTTCGCCCCAGTTGTGGATCGCCTCGTCCGGCGCGTTTTCCGGGCGGTGGTAGGTTTCCGGCAGGCGAATCTGCTCCCGGTCGTACAGGTCCCAATATTTCTTCGGGGCGACGAAGGGGAGGTGCGGCTTGAAAAAACCCACGGCCAGAAAGAACGGCTCGCTCCGGCTTGCCAGCCGCCGCAGGTCTTGGACCGCCTTCTCCGCCAGCTTGCCGTCGGCGTAAACCTCGTCCGACACGTCAGCAGCCTCGTACGCAGGTCCTCGCCCACGGCGATTTTCCTCAGCGGCCCTTCGGCTCTCGGAAAGCTGGTACG
>JAHWKS010000707.1 GCA_019347795.1 Planctomycetota bacterium
GGTCAGAAGCGATCGCTCCACCTGGCCTGCTTCGCGGCCTTGTCCCAGCACCGCCCCCTCTTTGCGCAGTTGCTGGACGCGCTCTTGGAGCGCCGCGATTTCCCCACGCGCCTGTTGTTCGCGCTCTCTCAAGAGACGAAGCGTGTCTTGGTGCGCGGATCGATCGCTCGTATCGACATAGTCACGGTAGCTGCCGATGACCGCTTCCAGCACCGTGATTGCCCGCTCAGGACTCCGGTCCCGGAAACGGACGCTGAGCACGTTGGTTCCCGCCAGCGGATCGACGGTCAGATTCTCCAGCGTTGCGGCCAGCGGGTCATAGTCTGGGGCGGCCAATGGCGGCTGCGGCAACGTCGCGACCACGCGTTCGATTACCGCCGGGCTGCGGATGATCTCGGCCTGCGTGGCAAGAAAGTTCTTGTCCTCCGGCGCCGGGCGGTCCTGCTCCACAAGGAGGCCCTGCTCCACCACAAGCAGCCGCGCCCCTACATGACGCATCGGAGCGGCGACAGCCAGATAAAGGAAACCCAGCAGCACGGCGACGATGACGGTCGCCGCCAACCACCACCTGCGCCGCCAAAGTGTGGCCGGATCGATCAGACCGTGGGTCGATGCGACTTCAGACGGCATCGGTTCGGGAGTGCGGGTGTGCATGTCGGCTCCTCTTGCTCAAGGTCTCGGAACTCTTAGTGCGGTTACGCGGCTGGCAAATCGGCGCCAAGGGGATGGGCGAGCACCTCGTCACCGCGGCTCTGCGCAGCATCGGCGCCGGCAAACCGCTCCGGAGTTGTCTCCAGCAGCGGATAAACGGCCTCATAGAGCGACTGGATCGATGTCGGATACGGGTGGCGGACGGCGTAGGCCGAGCAGTCTTGCAAAAGCTTCAGCAACAGCTCGCGTTCAACCGCTTCCGCCTGCTCCACGAAAGGATTCGTGCGGTCGGGAAACGCGAACCGGTACTTGCGGTAATAGGAAAGGAACAACGCCCTCTCCTCCTGAAGCGAATGCGTCATCCGCCGGGCGATCTGCGAAGGAGAAATCTTCTCAACCGTAACGGCCGGTTGATCGTGGCCGGCGGCAAACACGACAAGATCCAAGCTGCCTGCCTGCATGCTGAACCGGGGGCCGAAAAGCGCTTCCGGCGGAACGTTCGCGCAGCAGTGTCTTTGGAGCAGCGGAATGGTGCGGCTCAAGAGGCGGGCCCACGACGCGCGGCGGCGGGCGTCGCGGGGGATCAGCCGGTTCAACGAGTTCGCCAACCAGCGGACCGCACGCAGGCGCGCGCGTTTCGTCCCGCTCAAAGCTGCGCGAAACTCAGGCAATTGAGCCAAGTGCCAATCCCACACCGTCACTGGTTCTGGAAGACCAAACACCTTCTCGCCCCCTTCCGCCAGATAAACCCATTCATCGCCGACGTACGTAGCCCCTTGCGCCATGAACGCCAAGAGAAGCTCCGTCTTTCCTCCCTTGGACCAACCGGTGGCGACGACTCCCACGCCATTATGAACGAAGGCGGACGCATGAAGCGGCAACACCCCCTTAGCCAGGGCGGTGAGGTTGATGATCGCGATCAACAGCGGCACGGCGGCCAGGCCCGTCTCGCAGACGATCTCGCACGGACCGCCGACTTGATCAAAGGGAATCTGCACCCGCGCCGCGGTCTTGTGTTTGCTTCGGAGCAGGAGGAAACAGTCGCTCGTGAAGGCGGCGTCGTCAACTCCCACCAGGTGGAGCGGCTCACGGACGGACAGGCGCTCGACAAACCGCACCGTAATATCCGGCGAACGCGACAGTTCCGCGCGAATCGGACCTAGCTGCCGGTCTACGGCGGCCGCGTCGCCGGCCGAGGCGCCGAGCAAGCGGATGCCGATAAGTCCGTGAAGGTCGTAGTCAACGCGGTTCATTCGATTTTTCCTAACGCGGGCGGCCGGCCTCACGCCGCGGCGCCGGCGGTGTGCGGACGGTCGGTGTTCCAGCGGTCGATGCGGCGACCGTACAATGTGTTCCATGCCGCCATTGCCGCGGCGGCGTATACGAGGCAAAAGTAGGCAGGCGCCGCGAAGATCCTCAGCCGTCCCAGCCGCGACCGGCCCAGTCCGAAGCCGATTCCGGCGCATCCATAAAACGAGGTCTGGGCGGCGGCCAGGAGCAGAAAACCGACGCCGTCGTTCGCCAGAATCAAGCTTGTCCCCCACAGCGCCGCCAGCGGAAAAACCGCCAGTCTCCGCAGCACCTTGTGCGAAAAGAGTTGCAGCGAATAAAAGCCGAAGCGGAACGGGTTCAACAGCTCCCGCCGCACGACGACGCCCCGCAGGCCGCGGGTCATTACTCGCACCTTTCGCTGAAACTCGCCCCGAGCGCTGGCGGCCACCGGCTCGTATGCAATTGCGTCTTGGGCGAAGACGAGCCGGTATCCCCGAGCGATGACGCCCGTAGAAACGTAGAAGTCATCCGTCACCGCTGCGGGAATCGTTGGCAGCAGCGATCTCCGCACCGCATAGATGGCGCCGGTGGCGGAGGTGACGCTCCCGCTGCAACTTTGCGCCCGCTTGAGCGCTCGGTCGAGATTCCAATACATCCGCTCGCCGGCGGCCGAGGGAGACATCGCTCCTCCCTTCAAGTACACCTGATCGCCGGCCACGCCGCCGACCTGGGGATCGGCGAAAGGGCGCGCCAGCGCTCGCAGCGCATCGCGCGCGAAGCATGTATTGGCGTCGGAGAACACGACGATCTCTCCTTCGGCTTCCTCCAAGGCGCGATTCAGCGCCGCAATCTTGCCGCCCCGGGGAAGCGCTAGGAGCCGAACCCCCTGCGCCTCGTATTGCCGCACGATCTGCTCCGTCGCGTCGGTCGAACCATCCGACGCCACGAGGATTTGCAGCCGATCGCGCGGGTAATCCAGCCCCAGCAGGTTCTCCAGGCGATCTCCGATGGCGGCCGCCTCGTTGTGCGCGGCGATCACGATCGTGGCCGTCGGCGCGATGTCGCCGGAGCGAAACGGGCGGGGGCGCAACTTCGCCCGCACCAGCATCAGCGCCGGAAACGCCGCAAAGATGTACAGCAGAACGCCCGCCGCGCTCCAAAACAGGATCAGCAACAGCATGCTCCCGTGATTTCCCGAAAATGAGCGGCCAAGGCGGCCGCATTCTTGTGCAAATCAAATTCGCTGCGAACCTTGGCGGCCCCCGCCTCGCCGAGCTGCCGGCGCAGCGCCGGATCGCTCGCCAGACGCTCCAGCGCATCGGCCAGCGCGACAGCGTCGCGCTGCGGGACCAGGAGACCCGTCTCCTCGTGGATCACCAGCTCCGGAATGCCGGAGAGCCGGCTGGCGACGGCGGGAACTCCGCTTCCCAGCGCTTCCATAAGCACGACGGGAATTCCCTCGCGGCGCCCGTCGCGGGTTTGCACGCTCGGCGCCACCAGCACATCCGCGTCCTGCAACAGCGCCGCCACTTCGTCCCGCGTCAGCCGACCGTGAAAACGGATGCAGTCCGCCACGCCGGCGTCGTTGGCCTGAGCCGCCAGCCGTTCCCGGTCTGGACCGTCGCCGACGAGGTGACACACGAAGTTCACGCCTCGCCGGCGCAACTGCCGGCACGCCTCAATCAGGTAAGTCTGCCCCTTCACCTCGTAGAGCGTTCCCACGCATGCCATGGAGAAAGGCTGCGAACCCTCGCCGTTGGGCAGATCGCGCCGGCGGCGGAATACCGCGCTATCGACCCCGCAGTGCAGCACCTTCACCTTGTTCCAGGCTGCGTCGCCGCATTCGGCCACGATGAGTTCCTTGTTGTAGGCGGAGATCGTGATGACCGAAGACGCTTCGGCCAGCTTCTCCCGCAGCATGTGACGGTCAACGTGCAGGTC
>JAHWKS010000708.1 GCA_019347795.1 Planctomycetota bacterium
TACTGGCCCGAGCCGCCGGTCTGCTTCTTCCGCTTGTGGTCGAACTCGTAAGGCACAATGCCGCTCTCGCGGTAGCTGACCTTGGGCGCACCGACTTCCACGGCGACGCCATACTCGCGCTTGATGCGTTCGACGTAGACTTCCAGGTGCAGTTCGCCCATGCCGGCGATGACGGTCTCGCCCGTCTCCTCGTCGGTGAAGACCTGGAACGTCGGGTCCTCCTTGCGGAACCGCTGCAAGGCCTTGCTCAGCTTGTCGGCGTTGTCGCGCGACATCGGTTGGATCGACATTTTGATCACCGGATCGGCGACAAACATGTTCTCCAGCGAGCAGTAACTCGGTTCGGAGCAGTAGGTGTCGCCGCTCGCGCAGTCGATGCCCATGATCGCCACGATGTCGCCTGCCTCGGCCGTGTCGATTTCCTCGCGCTTGTCGGCGTGCATCCGCACGATGCGGCTGAACCGCTCCTTGCGTCCGGTGCGCTGGTTGTAGTAGGTCTCCCCCTTGACCGCCTTTCCTTGATAAATGCGGGTGAAGGTCAATTGGCCGAACGGATCGTCCAACAGCTTGAAGGCCATGCCCACGAAGGGCTTCTCGGGATCGGGCTCGAGCTTGACCGCCTCCTCCGGATCCTTCACACCTTTGGCCTTGATCTCCCGCTCCAGCGGCGAGGGCAAGAGCCGCACCACGGCGTCCAGGAGCAACTGCACGCCCTTGTTCTTGTAGGCGGAGCCAAGGTACACCGGCGTCACGTCCAGACCCTGCACCGCCGCGCGGAGGACGCTGTAGATGACGTCCTGCGAAACCTCCTCTTCCGAGAGGAGCAGCTCCATCATCTCGTCGCTGTACATGGCGAGGCCTTCGAGCATCTCGCCCCGGGCCTTTTGCGCGGCTTCCTGATAGGCGGCGGGGATCGGCTCGCGGCGGACCTGTTCGCCTTTCTCGCCGTCGAAGTGGACCGCCTCCATTGTCACGAGGTCGATTACCCCCTCGAACTTGTCGCCCGAGCCCATCGGCCACTGCATCAGCACGGCGTCGTGGGCCAGCTTCTCGCGGATCTCCTTGACCGCCTTGAGCGGATTGGCGCCGGTGCGGTCCATCTTGTTGATGAACGCCAGGCGGGGCACGTGATACCGCTTCATCTGGCGGTCCACGGTGAGCGACTGCGACTGCACGCCCCCCACCGCGCACAACACCAGCACGGCGCCGTCCAGCACGCGGAGCGAGCGCTCCACCTCGACCGTGAAATCGACGTGGCCGGGGGTGTCGATCAGGTTCACCACGTGGCCGTCCCAGGCGACGCTGGTGGCGGCGCTGGTGATGGTGATCCCGCGCTCCTTCTCCAGCTCCATGTGGTCCATCGTGGCGCCGTCGCCGCCGCCGTGGACCTCGCCGATCTTGTAGATCCGCCCGGAGTAGAAGAGGATCCGTTCGCTGAGCGTGGTCTTGCCCGAGTCGATGTGAGCGGAGATGCCGATATTTCGCAGTTTCGCCAGGTTCATAGTCATCAGCCGAGACAGGTAGCGCGGGTGAGGCGCCCAGTGCGAGGAACAAAACAGGTGGGTCGGAAAGGCGGCGTCGCCGAATCGGGACGCAAGCCTAAGAGATTGCGCGGTTAACGTCGCTTGCGGCGCGAGCGCCGCTGGACGCCGGGGCGTTGATGCATTTTACCCCGCTTCCCTACCGTGCGGGAAGGTCAAATCCAACCGAACTCAAACTGCCCTGATGCGGTTCATTTCTTCCACGATTGGATAACGGTAGGGGAGCTACGCGAGAATGAAGATTATTTTTGATATTTAGATTTTGGCTCTTCGGAAACATCAACATTCGATAATTATACGCGGCGCGGCGCCGCCGGCAACGGGAGCAGGCAAGCGAGCGCGGAGATTTTATGCGAGGATCACGCCATGTTCGCGCCGGAGCAGGCGACGCCCGCCGCGCTTTGCCTCCGGAGCAAGGGGGTTGCGTCGGTGGGTGTCCCGGCGCGCGGGCGGCGTGTAGAATCTGCATGGGAGCAGGGCCGCCCCCAGAGTTACGGCGTCTTTTCGGCCGCGGCGGGCGGCCGGCGACGCACGCTCTCGCCGGTCGAGCGTCAAACACTCCATGGCCGAAAAGACTAAACAGTGGGACCAATGGCTCCAGCACGCCACCATCTCCGACGTGGGGATGCGGCGGACCAGCAATCAAGACTCCTACAGGGTCTCGCTGGCGCCGGATGATGAGTCGCTGCGGCGGCGCGGGCACCTCTTCCTCGTGGCCGACGGCATGGGGGCGCACGCGGCGGGGGAGCTGGCCAGCAAGATCGCCGCGGACACGGTCCCCTTTCTCTATCGCAAGTATCGCGAGGAATCGCCCCCCGACGCGCTCCGCCGCGCGGTCGCGGAGACGAACGCGGAGGTGCATCGCCGCGGCCAGGCGAACCCCGACTTCCACAACATGGGCACCACGTGCAGCGTCCTGGCCTTGCTGCCGCAGGGCGCCCTGGCGGCGCACGTGGGGGACAGCCGCGTCTACCGCCTGCGGGGAAACGTGCTGGAGCAGCTCACCTTCGATCACAGCCTGGTGTGGGAGATGCGGGCCGCCGGGCACCTGGCCGACGGCTCGGAGGCGGCCAGCCGCTTGCCCAAGAACGTGATCACCCGCTCGCTCGGTCCCAATCCCAGCGTGGAGGTCGATGTGGAAGGCCCCTTCGACGTGCAGGAGGGGGACACGTTCCTCCTGTGCAGCGACGGCCTCACGGGGCAGGTCCCCGATGAGGAGCTGGGGCCGGTGCTGGCGAACCTTCCGCCCGACGACGCGGTTCGCTTCCTGGTGGATCTGGCGAACCTCCGCGGCGGGCCGGACAACGTGACGATCCTCGTGGCGAAGGTCATCGGCGGCGAACTGGTCGTCGGCGACGGCGGGGCCGCGGGTCGCACGCTCCGCTCGCGGGCCATTCACCCGGCCATCTGGGCCATCTCCGGCGCCTTCCTGCTGGCGGCAATCGTGCTGGCGGTCATCAGCCAGTATTTGCTGGCGGCGATCTCGGCCGCGGTCGCGGTCTTCGGTTTGGCGGTCGGACTGTGGCGCACCTATGGGCCCGCCGCCGCGACTCCGGCGCCCGGAAGCCCGCGGCGGATGGGACAGGGCCCCTACACGCAAACCCCCTGCACGAAGACGGCGCAGTTGGTCGAGCGGCTCCAGGGAACCATGGAGGAGCTGCGTCAGGCGGCCGTCGAGGAGAAGTGGTCGATCCGCTGGGCGCCGATCGACCAGCACTGCGCCGCCGCTGAAAAGGCCGTCGCCGCCCGCAATCCCGGCCGGGCGATCGGAGAACTGGCGCACGCCATCAGCGCCATGATGAAAGAGCTGCGCGAGCAGCGGAGGAAAGGGCGCAGCAGCGACTCAGGCGTCGATCTCGTCTAAAAAAATGGCGGCGGTCAACTCCTGACGACGCATGGGGGGCGGCGGGGTCTTTCGCCCATGGTCGTTCTGTCAGGAGTCAGGGGTCAGGAGTCAGTGAATCGCCATTGAGCGCCGCTTCAGTGACTCCTGACCCCTGTCCGGGCCCTGGTTGATAGTTGAGGAATCAGCAGGAGTCGCGAAGCGGCGTCCAGCGCCACCGATTCAGCTCAGCTTGCTTTGGCGTCGGCCATCTCCGCGCACGCTCCTCCCGCCGCCGGCGCGCAAAAATACGTCTCGGCCGGCCGGGCCAGCTCGCGGAAGCGGGCGGTGGGCATCGACACCGTGTCCCACTTCACCGAGAGGGGCGTCGCCCACGCGGAGTACAGGTCGAGCGGGATCGCCACGAAGCCGTACAAGCCCCCGCGGTGCTCGAACATCTGCTCCGCCGGCAGCGGCGAGAGGTCGCCGTCCACGTTGTA
>JAHWKS010000021.1 GCA_019347795.1 Planctomycetota bacterium
AACAAGCAACGGCGCCCACCCGTGCGGCGTCTCTGCTTCCTCCACGGTGGCGAGAGCCGCCTCGCTGTCCGGCACGTTGTTTGCTTCCACTACCGAGTGGAACTTGTTGAGGAACGGGAATCATGTTCAACGTACATGAAATGCTTGGCCGCTGGCGAAGCGGCGGGCGCAAGGGATATCGGCTCGCGCCGCTGGACGGCTGGGTGAACGACGGCCGGCCGGTGTCGGTTCATCCCCCTGCAGTCGTCGGACGCAGCGAGCGGGCCGACGTGCACCTGACGGACCCGTGGGTCAGCCGCATCCACTGCGTGATATCGGAACGGGACGGGGAGTTGGTCGTGCGCGACCTCGAGTCCCGCCACGGCGTCTATGTGAACGAGGAGCGCGTCTCGCAAGGAACGCTTCATCCCGGCGATACGGTCCTCATCGGCGCGTCGCGGTTCCGCGTGGAGGTGGACGCAGACGACGCCGAGCTCTCTTGACGTTACTTCGTAAACCACGACTTCGCGGTTTCGTCGGTTTGGAAGAAATCGAGCAGCATGTGCGCGACCTTTTCGCGCCCCGACTGCGACGGATGAACGCCGTCGCCCGCCAGGTCGCCGCGGGTCCAGATCAGGCCATCGCTCTTGCGAGGCGTGACGCCGTCGGCCCAAAGGTACGGTCCCCACAACAGGACCGGCGCTTTCACGGCTCCGCGGTCAGGGTCGTAGTTCAGCGCGGGGTCGCCGTCGATCTGATCCTGAATCAGCCAGCGGACGACAAACGCCGACTCGTAGGCGTACGGCTCGGGATTCAGCGCGCCAGTCGCGTAGCCGGCATAGATGCGGCTGGAAAGGTAGGCGATCTTCAGATTCGGGAACTTCGCTTTGGCGTTCTGAATGACCGCCTCCATGTCGCGCTGCAGCTTTCGGCCGTGCTCCTCGAGCGATCCCTGCGGCGCTTTGTTGGCGAGTTTGATCCAGGCGACCTGCACCTGCTCGGGCGTGACGCCCGCGGCCTGGAGGCGGCGCTTCGCTTCGCGCCAGGGCGGCGCTTCGGGACTGGCCCATTCGGCCATCGCCTGGCCGCCCTGGGCGCAATCGACGATGGTGAGCTGGGGCGACTTGGCGTCGTGGGAGTCGGCGATGCGCTTGAACATCGAGAACTCCTGGGTGGCGTTGGACATGCTGATCGATACGAGGACGATTGCTCCATCCGCCGCGGGCTTTCCGTTTGCGTCGAGCGGCTCGATTCCGGCCGCCGCCGCCAGCGCGGCTTCGCGATGCTTCGCGGGAGGCGCGTTGGTGCCGCCGCCGTAGAGTCCGCCGTCCTGCCCCTGATAGCGGTCGTCGGCGGTCATCTCGGTCAGCGGTGTGAGGCCGACCTTCGCGCGAGGCGTGCGGGCGGGCGAGGCGCCACGCTGTTGCTTTTGCCGCGCCTCTCGGGCTCGCTGCAAGTAGGCTTCTTCGTCGGGCGTGAGCTTTTCTCCGCCGCGCGATTTTCGCAGCAACTGCCGGGCGCGGTCGAAGTCGATGGCCTCCTCGGCCGGATTCTCGACCGCCGGCTTCTCCCGCGGCGCCTGCCCCGCGGCCATCGCGCCGGACAGCAACGAAATGAAGCCGACCACGACGAGCAAGCACGAGCGTTTCATCGGAGGTCTCCTTCGTCTACAGGTAAACCTGGCGGCGTCGAATCTCGATTTTACGATTACATGCTTTGGCGCCGCGACAATGAACGTTGAAGGTTCTTGACTGCCCCGGGGAGGCAAAATGGTGAATGCCCTATCGTTGCAACCGAAAACCAGCCGCGCGGACGGCGAGGAGCGTTGCGGCGGTGACAACAAATAGAGCCAGTTGCGTTCCCGTGAGGAATCCGCGTAAGACCGGCTGACGCTGCGCCCATTCGAAGATTTGCGTTTCGGCCTGCGCAATGGCGACAGAATAAATACCTGCCAATAACAGCCAGACGGGAACGCGCCCGGCAGAGGCGAAGCACGCCCAGATCGTGGGAAGCGGCGACATCGTGTTGAACACGGTTAATAGTGATACGGTGATGACCATCGCCCCAACCCCGGAGAAAGAACTACCAGAGAGCAGCCATCGCCCCGCACCAAGAAGAACCGCGATGCAAGCCGTGAGAATCAGCAACTGTGCTACACCGAATTGCCATCCCGCTGGCCGTTCGTTGGACGCGTCCCCAGCTACTGCAAGTCGTAACCCCCATGCGAACCGGACGAATAAAAGCGTCAGCAACAACAATAGCCACTGCCCAAACAAACCGGCGGCAAACACCATCGCAGGTGCTGAGCCCCTATTTGGGAGGTACAAGCCCGTCAGGGCAATTGCGGGAAAGGCAGTCATCGCGAGCCCGGCAAGAATTCGCCGAAAAAGCGACGCGGGCGCCCATGCGCTCCACACTGCCGCCAAGGCAACTTGTGCGAACACGCAGCCCCAAATAACGGGAACCAGAAGCAGCGAACTGTTCTCAGGAAAAAAGTTCGCCGCGCCGATGACGACGTCCGAAAACGCGTGCAAGCTGAGCACGACCGCCAAGATGATGCGGCGTCGCGTGTGGAGTGGATTCGTCGTGCTGCTGGCTGGCTCTGCCGGCGGCGAAGTCGCCATCGCGTGCCTTTCTCTAGCGAGGCTTTTCTTCTTCGGCCGGCGCTTCTTCGAAGCCGGCTTCGAGCAGATCGCGATAGCCCTCTTTCAACGCCCGCACGTCGTAGCCCTGCTTTTTGAGAAGCTCCTGGGCGATCAGCGCTCGGCGGCCGGAGGCGCAGTGCGTGTAGATGATCTTGTCTTTGGGCAGCGCGTCAGGCTTAAGTCCCTCTTGAATGTCGTTCAGCGGCACGTGGCGGGCTTGGGCGAGCCGGCCTTCCTCCCATTCGTCCTTGCCGCGCACGTCGAGGAGGATCGCTTCCTTCAACTCGAGCTTGTTCTTCACCGTCTCAAGCGAATCGCTGGTGTGCATCGGCGCCGGCTGCGGAGGCGGCGTCTTCGGCTGCGGCGGGTCATCCGCGACACTCAGCGCGACGACGCAGAACATCGCCGCCACGGCCCCGATCGCACTTCGCAGATTCATCGCAATGCTCCTGGAAGAGGGCTCACGTATCGCGGGACTCGGGGGACGGTCCGTGCCAGACGGCGTTCCCTTTCGCCTCGATCGCTCGTTTCACCGCTTCATCGCCGGCGCCGGCCGGCACGCCTTTGAGAAGCTGCTCGAACTCCGGCGGCAGGAGCCGCCACTCGGCCGACTCCTGCTTGACCCAAACCAACTCGCCGGCGTCCGGCTCGAACTCCGTATCCAGCGATACGCTTGTCTGCGAGGCGCCGATGCGTTTCAGTTCGCTGCGAATGTGCTGGAGAACGTCGCTGGCCATAAAGGGGGTTCCTGAGGCCGTTGTTGATTGGGAGTGGTGGGGATTAAGCGCCAGGCGCGATCCTGCGGCGGCTGTTAGCCGCCGGCTATTAGTTGGCCCCTCGATTGTTCCGCGTTTGCTCATTCTTTCAGGGTGAAGCCAATGTTCAGGGTTACCTGCCACATGGCGACTTTGCCGTTCTCGACGGCGCCGCGGGTCTCGGTCACCTCAAACCAGCGCATCTGCTGCACGGTTTTGGCCGCACGGGTGAGGGCGTTTTGCACCGCCTCTTCAATGCTATTCTTCGAGCTGCCGACGATCTCGATCTTCTTGTAGACGTGCTCTTCCATCGGTTCTCCTTGCAGAATCATTGCCCGGCCTCATTGTGGCGAAGAGTCGCTCGGCTTTCAAATGAATAATCGCCGATGGTTGAGGTTCAGGAGTGCAAGTTGTATACCAACGAATCGGCGTCCGTCCGACGTTCTTTACCCAAGGAGGTTTCGTGATGCTGCGACTTTGCCTCGCGCCCCTCGCGGCGTTGGCTGCACTTGCCTCCTCGCCGGCCATCGGCGACGAGCACCACGACCATCGCCAGCACATCGAGTTCAGCGTCCGCTCGGTGCAAGACGGCTCATGGTCCGACCCCGCCACGTGGCGCCCGGCCCGGGTTCCGAAAAGCGGCGATCGGGTGCTCGTCAGCCGCGAGACGCGAGTCGAGTACGACGTGAAGAGCGACGCCGTGCTGCGCCTGGTGCAGGTGGTGGGCCGGCTCGACTTCGCCCGCGACCGCGATACGGAGATGAACGTCGGCGTGCTCAAGGTGCAGAACAGCGATGAGTGCTCCGAAAGCGGGTTCGCCTGCGACTTTGCCGGAGTGAACCTGGCGGGCGAGCCGCTCGAAGAGCTGGGCGGCGTGCTTCCGGCCCTGACCGTCGGCACTCCCGAGGCGCCGATTCCCGCCGAGCACAACGCCCGCATTCGGCTGCACTACCTGGAGGGGATGTCGCAGGACGACGCGCCGGCGCTGGTGTGTTGCTCGGCCCGCATGGAGCTGCACGGCGCCCCGATGAGCCGCACCTGGGTCAAGCTCGGCCGGAGCGCGAAGCCGGGCGATACGAGTGTCACGCTTGCCGAGCCGGTAGAGGGCTGGCGCGTCGGAGACGAGGTAATCGTCACCGGCTCCGAGCACGCCTATCGCGGCCGCACCTTCCGCAACAACCGCGAGGCGGTCGGGACCGAGGAGCGCCGCGTCACGGGCATCGACGGCGCCGTGCTTCACTTGGACAAGCCGCTGGAGCGCGAGCACTACGGCGAAGGCGAGTTCCGCAGTGAAGTTGCGAACCTCTCGCGGAACGTGATCGTCGAGAGCGCCGATCACGACGGAATCCGCGGCCACACGCTCTATCACGCCTTCAGCAAGGGATCGATCAGCTATGCCCGTTTCGCACACCTGGGAAAAGAAGGCGTCCTCGGCCGGTACGCGATTCACTTCCACCTGCTGAGCGACACGATGCGAGGCGGGAGCGTGATCGGGGCGTCGATCGTCGATTCCCACAACCGCTGGATCACCATTCACGGCACGGAGTATCTCGTGGTGCGCGACTGCGTCGGCTACCAGAGCGTCGGCCACGGTTTCTTTCTGGAAGACGGCACGGAGATTTACAACCTGTTGGACCGCAACCTCGGCGTGCAGGCGTATCGCGGCCGTCGGCTGCCGAACCAGGTGCTGCCGTTTGATCCCAACGACGGCGCCGCGTTCTGGTGGGGCAACGGCCGCAACTCGTTCACGCGAAACGTGGCGTGCGAGAACGACGAGTACGGCTTCCGCTACGACATGCAGAAGACCAGCCAGTTCGACAGCGTGCTGCCGATCGCCAAGGCCGACGGCGACGGGCAGGAGATGATCGACGTCCGCACCATCCCGATCTGGAATTTTCAGGACAACGAGACGCACACCGAAGGAGTCTACGGAGTGCTGATCGCCGCCAACGGCAATCGCCAGCCCGACACCTCCATCCGCGACGAGCGCATGCTGGAGCGCATTCGCGACATCGACTGGACCGGTCCCGACGTGCGGCATCCGCACACTTTGCGGAACGTGAAGATCTGGGAAGTCCATTACGGACTGCGGCCGCACAGCCCCGCGATGCTGCTGGAAGATGTGCGGATCGACAATGCCGCCTACGGCGTTTATCGGCCGGCGTTTGAAAACCAGGTGTATCGCAACCTGCATCTCTCGCGGATCGGCGCCGAGCCGTTCAACCGCGGCATGGACGACGCCAGCGCCCAGACCGGCCGGGTGACGGTGGACGGGATGATCTTCGAGAACTTCAACGCCTACGGCCTGGCCCTGGTGCAGATCAGCGACAACAACCTCAGCGGCGACGCGGAGACGCACTTCCGCAACGTCGCATTACGCGACGTTCACCCCCGCCGCGCATTCATCGACCGCGGCGGCGGAGCGCTGGCCGATCCGGTGACCGAGAAGGGGGTTCCGGTCTACGTGCACGACCATTTCGGTCCCGGCCGACATGCGAAAGTGGTGAGCGACGCGGCGCGCGACGTCGGCCGCGACGGCGAAAAATACGCCAAGGTGGAGTCGCTCACGGGCGAGAAGTCGCTGGCCGCGGAGGTGAGCCGCGTCGAGTTTCCCGAGCTTCTCGATCCCGTGGACGACCACCCGCCGGCGACGATCATCCTTTCCGCCCGCCGCGAAGACGGGAGGCTCGTCGTGAGCGGCGTCTCGCACGACAACGGCGAGATTGACCGGGTCATGGTCAACGGCCAAACCGCGACGATCACCGCCCAATCCGCCGGCGTCGCCGACTGGGAGGCGACGATAGCGACGTCCCCGCCCGACGTGATCATCGCGCACGCCATCGATCAAAGAGGGAACATCGAACAGCGAAGGCACGAAATTCGCATCGAAAGGCGTGCCAAGTCCGCAGAATAGCACCTGCGATACCGCTATTCCCGACTTTGTGCAGCGAACTCGGCGGCATTGGCAAGGCGATAGCGGCGACGTTCCCCATCAGCATGATCACGCCGCACTGCCCCGAGCTTATCAATTAGTTTCTTGTTTACGAAGTCATAGTAGGTGTTGTACATGTTGCTGGTGTCGCGGTCCTTGTGCTCACCGATCTGCTTCGCACTCGCTATGATTTCTTTCCTCGTCTGCGGTCGACCGGGATCGATTGCAACAATCGCTTGACCCACTAAGTCGAAACACCGATTCTCGCCGTGCTTGCTCCGCTGTTTCGCCTGACGCGCTGCAGAGTATTCCAGAACAGCGTCTGCGGCAGCCCGCTGATCGTGACTCGCCGGAATACGGTCAGGTTCCGACGCCCAACCGTCGCCAAGAATCGGCAGCTCGGCTCCGGCGGCATTACGCTGCGACTCCAACCTCGCTTTGTACTCGCCGTCGGTACAAAGGATTCGGCGCTTCACGAGCGCCGGAATATCGCTATTTTTACGGATTGGGAAGGCGCCATCAGGCGAAGGCAACGATCTCCAGTAGGCGATCGCCTCCCGGACCTCTGCGACTATGTCGCCGCACACGTCCTCCTCGGTATCGAGTGTGAGGAGTGCTTCAACGTTCCGCGAGATACCCGCGGCAGTCAGGTTGCCGGAACCGATGAGGCAGGCGGAGTGGCCGTTCGCCTTTTCAACCAGACCAACCTTCGGGTGAAACAAGGCGTTGCTAAATGCGACGACAGTCACACTGGCATCGCGGATGCCACCAATAACCGCGAGAACCTCGATCAGGGAAGATTCGGCCAAATGTCGATGATTTGATCCGAGGACTGGATGGACACTGGCGCCATTCTCGGCCGCTGATCGCAAAGAAGTGGCGAATGGCCGAAGTCCGCCAAACTCGAAATAGCCGAATTGCGCCTCGAAACTGCGGATCTCCGGCGCCAAGTATTTTTGTAGCCAGCTACCGAGGAACGATTGGGGATTTCTTCGTCCCGTGTCGAGATATCTCATGATCTGCCAATTCCGGGGAGGTTCGAGTATCAATCCGATCAGGCAACTGCTATTGGCGACCGATCTCTCCTCAGGCATTGCTCAGATCGTCCTGAAGTTCATCGGCGGAATGGTCAAAAACTGAGGCCGAATGCTTTCCGAGAAGCTCCATAAAGGTGCGCTTTGAGTATCCTGCCAATCCGGCTGCCTGGCCGCAAGACAAACGTCCCACCTCATACAGCTTGATCGCAAGAAGCAGCTTGGCCTCGTCGGACGTGACCGTGCCCGGCAACGTGATCTGCAGCGAAGCATTGCTCATAGAGAAGCCTGTGTCCCAGGAACTGACGCTGAACTCCAGCGAACGGTTGTTGCGCAGTCATTATAGACCGCGAGCGGCGGGATGCGGGAATTGAGAAGCAAAGACGGATCGTCGAGCTACCCCACGTTCAAAACCGGCCGGCGGCGCAGCGGACCGCGGACTTGCTCGAAGGCGTGGGCGAGGGTGAGAAGCTGGCTTTCTCCGAAGAGGCGGCCGGTGAAGGAGATCGTCGCCGGCGCCTGGGTTTCGCGCCGCGGCTGCGCCGCGTCGGGAACGATCACCGTGGGGTGGCCCGTGAGATTCGTAAGGGCCAGGTCATTGCCTTCGACGTAAGCGTCGATGCCGGTTTCGTCGAAGAGCTTGTCCATCTCCCGCATCAGCAGCGTGCGGATGCGGTTGGCGCGGAGGTACTCGACCGCGGGGGTGAACTGTCCCTTCAGGAAGGAATGGGGCCAGCGGCCCAGGTCCGAGAGGTCGCCCGTGCGAATGAGCGGGTCGAAGACCGCCGACGACTCCACGCCCAGGATCATCGTCAGCGCGCCGATCGGATGCGAGTCGGGCAACCGGATGGGAGCCAGGGTGACGCCGAGGTCTCGGAGCGCATCCAACTCGGGACGTGCGTCATCGTCATCTCCGGATACATAGCCGACGCGCAGCTTGGAAACGTTGTCGCGCGGAGGCCAGTCAAATGGCCGATCGACCGTCGTCGCGTCCGTCGGATCGCGGCCGTGGATGGCGCCGAAGATCAACGCACAGTCCTCAACGCTGCGGGCGATGGGACCGATCTTGTCCATACTCCAGGCGAGCGTCATGCAGCCGTGCCGACTAACGCGGCCGAAGGTCGGCCGGAGCCCGGTTGCGCCGCATCGCCGGCACGGGGAGACGATGCTCCCAAGCGTCTCGCTTCCCAGCGAGAGCCCAACCAGCCCGGCTACCGTGGCCGCGGCGGGTCCGGCCGATGAGCCGCTGGAGCCTTCCTCGATATTCCACGGATTGCGGGTCACCCCGCCGAACCACTCATCCCCCCACGCCAATGTGCCGACGGAGAGCTTCGCGACCAGCACGGCGCCGGCGTCTTCCAATCGCCGCGCCACCGTCGCCTTCGCTTCGATCACCTGGTTTTCAAAGCGGGCGCAGCCCCAGGTCGTCTTGTAGCCCGGCCAGGCGATGATGTCTTTCGCTCCCCAGGGAATGCCGTGCAGCGGTCCGCGATACCGCCCGGCGGCGATCTCGCGGTCCGCCCACTCCGCCTGCTCGATCGCCGTTTCCTCGGTGAGCGTTACTACGCACTTGAGGAGCGGGTCGTATTTCTTCAGGCGACTCAGGTACAGCTTCGTCAGCTCGATGGACGAGATTTGCTTCGTGCGGAGCAGCGTCGCGAGCGCGCTGACTGGAAGAAAGGCGAGTTCGTCATCGCTCTCAGGCCGGGCGACGGCGTTCTTCTCCAGAAGTTCGACGGACCCGCGCTCCAGCCCGCACGACTCCAGCGGCGCCGCGGCGTGAAACGTCAGCGCCGGCGGCACGTCATACCCAACCGGCATGCGGCGCATCGCTTGGAAGCCGCCCTGCGCCGAATCGACCGCCCGTGCGGCCATATCCTGCTGATCCTCGTTCAATTCCAATCCCGCGATCCAGCACGCTTGCCGGATCATCTCTGGAGTGAAGCCGCCCGCCGCCTGAACCTGGGCCGCCACCGCCCGCTGAAAGGCGGCCGTCCCGATCCCCGCCCCGGCCAGGAGCTTGACGACGGTTCGCCGGTCGAGGGGGCGATTAACGTCGAGCGACTCATTCCGCTTATTCACGTCAGACATGGACCGACCTCAGTCGCCTCCCACGAACCGCAGCAGGGCGTATTTTTTCTTGCCGCTGCGGAGGACGAGCACGGTTTCGCTGGCGAGGTCGGCGGGAGTGAGGCGAGTCTCATGCCCTTCGCGGCGGCGGTTGTTGACGTAGGCGCCGCCTTGTTCGACGATGCGGCGGGCTTCCCCCTTCGACTTCGCCAGGCCCGCTTCGCAGAAGGCGTCGAGCAGGCCCAATCCTTCGTCGGCAAGACGGTCACGCGGAAGCTCTTTGCTCGGGACATCGGCGAAGATTTCGCCGAGTTGCCGGTCATCCAGATCGGCGATCTCGGCGCCGAACATCATCTCGCTTGCGCGTATTGCCGCGGCTAGACTTTCGTCGCCATGTACGAGCCGCGTCAGCTCCTCGGCGAGGCGATGCTGGCTTTCGCGCTTTCCCGGATTCGCCTCGCGGGCCTTGTCGAGCGACTCGATCTCCTCACGCGGCAGCTCCGTCAGGAACCGCAGGCATTGGCCGGCGTCGGCGTCGGCCACGTTCAGCCAGTATTGGTAGAAGAGATACGGGCTGGTCCTTTCGGCCGAGAGCCAGACCGTCCCCTTCTCGGTCTTGCCCATTTTTTGCCCGGTCGTGGTCAACAGCAGCGGGCACGTGATGCCGTAGAGTTGCACACCTTTCATCCGGCGGGCGAGGTCGATGCCCGCGGTGATGTTTCCCCACTGGTCGCTGCCGCCGACCTGCACCTGGCAGCCGTGATGCTCGTGCAGGTAAACGAAGTCGTACGCCTGCAGCAGCATGTAGCTGAACTCGGTGTAGCTGATGCCCACGTCGTCCCGCTCCAGCCGGGAGCGGACCGAATCTTTGGCCATCATCACGCTTACGGGAAAGTGCTTCCCCACGTCGCGGAGGAAAGAGAGATAGGTGAAGTCCTTCATCCAGTCGAAGTTATTGAGCAGCACTGCGGCGTGCGGGCCGTCGAAGTCGAGGAACCGCCGCATCTGCCCGGCGATTCCTTCCACGTTGCGGCGGAGGGCGTCCACGTCCAAGAGGTTCCGCTCTTCGCTCTTGCCGCTGGGATCGCCGATCATCCCGGTGGCCCCGCCGACCAAAGGGATCACCCGATGCCCCGCCTTTTGAAACCGCCGCAGGTACATCAGCGGCATCAGACTTCCCACGTGGAGGCTCTCCGACGAGGGATCGAAGCCGGCATAAACCGTGCATCCGCCCCCTTTGAGCAGCTCGGGGAGCTTCTGCTCATCGGTCGTCTGGTGGATCAGCCCCCGCCACGCAAGGTCGGCAAAGATGTCGGACATCGCTCCCAGGATTCACGGCGCCACGATTTACATTTTCCGCACGGTCCGCTCGTTTTAGTCGAACGCGCCGCGGGTGGCAATCGCCGGAGAGCGCAAAGTCCGAAGGGCAGCCGTCGCGATCAGGCGACCTCAATCTCGTCGTTCAACTGCACCACGCCGGCGACGCGTTGGCAGCAGTTGAGGCAAAGCTGCTTGTGGTAGAACGAATCCACCACGCCGCGCATGGTCACTACACCGTCGCGCACCAGCACGTTGATTCCGCGGAGGCTGGGGACGTGCCGCTGGTGGAGGAAGTTGACGATCCGCCGTTTCAGGTCCTGGTCGTGATCGCGCGTCAAAAGGGCCGGCATCGAGAAAGCTCCGTAGCTGAGGGGAAAGGAAAGCCGCCGGTCCCTCTCAAGCAAGCGGCGCGCCGCAGCAGGGAAATCAGCCTCAGGCGCCGGTTTTCAGCCAGTTCGCAGCGAAAAGCGGGGCGCACCGAACGTAAGAATTGCAAGCGGCTGGCAATTCTATGCTCAGTTGCTGTGCAATCGGCCGCCCACGAATGTGGCGATCCTGCGCCGCTCCGCACACCGCCGTAGCGGTGCCGGCTACGCCGCGCCGTAGATCGACTTGACCCGGGAACTGGACAGGTACTTCGCGGCGATGCCATAAAACGCCAGCTTCAAGGTAAGCCAGCCGATAAAGATCACCCAGCCCATAATCATCGAGAAGCGGGCGATCATCCGGCCGAACTCGGCCACCTGAGCGGACTGAGGACCGGGCGCCGAGGCTTCCATCAGCCGCGGCATGTAGTCCTGCATCAGGGCGGTGTTCTCCATCTGCATCAGGATGTACGGAATCGATTGCGCCAGCTCGAACACGATGGCCACGATGCAGGCCGTCCAAAGCAGCCGCCGACCGCGATCTTTCAACTGCAAGGCCCGCACCCCGCCCCACACCAGACAGCCGGCCACGATCAGGTGCGTCGCCGATAATGACAAATTCACCAGGCGGAAGCGATTGGCGATCTTGATCGTCTTGTTGTTGAACTCGGTCTGCAGGTCCCGCATCTCGGGCGGACTTCCCGCGGCGGCGAACTGCTGCTGGAACTGCTGGACCTGGTTCCCCACCAGCGCCATCGTGATTCCCGAAACGGCGGCCAACAGCCCTAGCGCCCCCAAAATGACCGCGATGACGCACACCGCCGTCAACCCGCCGGGGCGGTAGCCCGGCAGCGGCTTGGGCTCGGCCGGGTACGCTTCCTCCTGAAACGCCCAAGCCTGATAGGGGTTTTCCTGATGGGCGGGAAGGGGCGCTTCGCTGCTCATGTCGCCTCCACCGGCGCCAGGCCGAAATGGGCGATCGTCTCCTGCGGGTCGAGATTGAAAACCGCCCGGCCGTCGGTGGTCCAGCGGTCTTCGTCGTACCGGAAAACCGCCGTTGCCGCGCGGATGTTGCCCACGGCCTCGACATCTTCCATTCCGCCTCCCTCGATCGCTTCGAAGCCAATGGAGACGCCCAACAGTGCTTGCAGGGTATTCGAGGCGGGATCGTGCGCGAACTCCGGCTCGCCGTGAAAATCGCACTGCACCCACCGCAACCCGCGAGGCCGCCCGGTCTCGGCGGCGGCGTGGAGGAACTGCTCCTCCAGGGGGCCGCGATCCTCGCGGAACTCCTGCTTGGCGCCGGCGACGCGCTGGGCGGACTTCTTGAAGAACATGTCTGCCATTATCAACCCGCCGGCGGACTGTGGCAACCCTCGCAGTTCCAGGTTCGTCAGCTTGATGGCCCCAGGGGCGGCAACTAGACTCGGCCGGAAAGCCCCGCTCCTTCCTCGGCGCTGTTCGAGATGAGTCAACGCACTTCGCATGCTCCGCTGTTGCACCGCTTTTACGGCGAATTCCTCGCGAGCGAGTGCTCCGCATCGTTCATTCAGGCCGTGACGACGCACTATTCCGCGGCGGCGCTAGAGCGTTTGGCGAGGTCGCAAGATCGAATCACCCGCCGGGCCGCGGTGCTGGCGCTCGGGCTGACGGCCGACTACTCCGCGAACGAGGCTCTCGGCCGGGCCCTAACCGATGAAGACCGCGCGGTGCGAATGTTGGCCGAGAACGGTCTCCGCGCCGTCTCGCGCCGGCAAGGCAGCGCGGTGCAGCGACGCCGCGTGGAGCAGATCATCCGCCTCAATCGGGGCGAGCAGTTTGCGGAGGCGATCGTCGAAGCGGGCGCCCTCCTGCGGCTGGCGCCGTGGATCGCCGAAGCCTGGCGTCAGCGCGGCCTGGCGTACTACCATCAAGGCCGCTGGCGGGCCGCGATCGGCGACTTCTCGCAAGCGATCGAGCTGAACCCGTTCCACTTCGGCGCCGCGCTGGGGAGGGCGCATGGTCATCTTCAGTTGGACGACGTGCCTATGGCGCTCGAGTGGTTCGAGAGGGCGTTGCGGATCAATCCCAACCTGGAAGGCGTTCGCGTCCAAGTGCATCGCCTGCAGCGGGCATTGCAGGAGCCGTAGAGCAGGCAGCTCGCCCGCTTCGGCGAAGCACGCGCCCCCGCCTGGTTTACGTAACCCGCAGGCTTCCCGCGGCGCTCACGTTCGACGCCGAAATGCGAGTTTCCTGCGAATTTGCTCAACACCGCCTTTGGCGGCAAGACCGCCGTGAGTAGAATTGGGGAAGAGCGGGCGATCCGCGGTTCGCGGGCGCCGCCGAGGAGTCCATTGCGTGTCCACTCACGATCGAATCCGACGCCAACAAGTCCTGCGGGAAGCGGAGGGCTACCTCGAGTTGCTCTCCGCGGCGCCGGAGCGGCTCGCCGCCTCCTCGCTCGTTCGCCATCGGCTGGCGCGGCGGGTCCTCAAGACGCTGGAGCGGGTGGAGTTCACCGGTCCTCGCAAGGCGCAGCAACTCTATCTGCAAGGCTTGGCGCTGCGGGCAATGGACTTGTTCGGGCAGGCGATCCGTCCGCTGGAGCAGTCGGCGGAGATCGATCCGGAAAATCTCCACGTGTGGCTCGCGCTGGGATGGTGCTACAAACGCGTCGGGCGGCTCGACCTGGCGATTCAATCGCTGGAGGAGGCGGCCGAAGTCGATTCCGACGCCGCCATCGTCTACTACAACCTGGCGTGCTATTGGAGCCTGGCGTCCAACGTGAAGCACGCCGTCCACTATCTCCGCATCGCCTTCGATCTCGATCCGAACTACCGGGACCTGGTGGATGCCGAGCCGGACTTCGATCCCATCCGCCGCCACCCCGGCTTCCAAGCGGTGCGGGAAGTGATCGTGTAGTTGGAGTCCAGGCTTCAGCCTGTCTCTTTATCACGCCGGACACGAACGGCGGAGGCGCGAAGACAGCCTGAAGGCTGGACTCCAACAATTCGAGTTCGTGGCCGGATTTTAGTACGGGCCGCGGACGTAGTACACGCCGAACTGGTCGGTGTGGCTGGGCCAGTACGGCGTCGGCAAGAGTGGTCCGCCGACGATTCCCGGCGGGCCCATCAAGCCCGGCGGGTTGCCGGCGCTGGGGCCGAACTGGTGGTAGATCGGACGCATCTGCGTGGCGCCGACGCCCCAGCCGTAGCTGGTCTGCATGTGCGCGGTCGGCGGAACCAGTTGAGCGACCGGCCATCCCCACTGCGTGTTGACCCAGTAACTGTGCCACGGCATGCGATAGGCATTCCAGCGAGCGTGCAGGTCGTGACGGGTCACTTCCGGCCCGTCCCCTTCCGGGCGCTGGGCGTGAAGTGCGGAGCACTGAATGAGCGCGACCGCGAGGAACATCGCGGCCGCGAACGAAAGCCGGGAGAGCATAAGATTTACCTTGATTCCTGGGGGGAGGAAAGCGGTTGGGAGGCGAATCTCAATCGGCGGTCTACCACGCCCAGAACACGCGGGTGCGGTGCAGGCCGCGATTGTGGTTGTAATGGTGGTGGTAGGTGCGCCGATGCGCGTACATGAACTCGTGCGGCAACAGCGGCTGATAGGTGTAGAACGTATGCCCGACGATGGGCGGAGTCGGCATGGGGGCGGGGTACATCGCCGCTGGGATCGATCCGCAGTTCCCGCCGACGAAGTAGTTGTAGAACAGGTGCGGATGGAGGTAGTCGTGCGGCAGGCATGTCAGCCTTCCCATTCCGAATCCCCCTCCCGCGCATGTTCCGTCAATGCACGCAGCGCCGTCGGCGATCGCGCCGTGATGCGCGCCGGGCAGCACCGCGGCATCCAGGTTCGCCGCTTCGGCATTCGCCGCGACGCCCGTCAACTCTTCCGCCTGGGACGAATGCGATGCGAGCCAAACCGGCAGCGAGACAGCGACAAACCACGCCAGCGAAAACATGCGGCGACGCATGGGAGTCTCCTGACTTGCAAGGCAGCCGGCACATTGGGCGCCGCTGAGGAAACGGCGGCCCGTGATCGGCCGGCTACGGTGGGGTGAGTGGGTTCGTGGTGGTCCTTCCTCTTTCTCGGTCTGG
>JAHWKS010000709.1 GCA_019347795.1 Planctomycetota bacterium
GAATTCGCGCGGATCGATGCCGATCGCGTAAAGGATGAGCAATCCCAGCACGATTCCCACCGCGCCGCCGCCGACGATTCCAAGGGCTTTCCTCAAAGCGACGCCTGAACCGGCCCCAGGACGCGCGCCCCGATACGTGCTTTGTGAAGGAATCGCCGCGGAAGAGCCCAGAGGACCGTGGCTCGAGCCGGAGGACGTGATTTCATGGGGCGGGTACGGGAGATGTGGTGTTCTCTCGTTAGGCGGCACGTGTGGAATAGGGCCATCATCATGCTCGGGAGCCAACCGGTACTCGGCATCATCGCGTGCGCCGTCGGCGCGTTGCGGCTGTGCGCGACTGGGGGCGGCGCGCGGGTTGAGTTGGCTGTCGTAAGCCGCCTTTTGCTCAGGATCGAGCAAACAGGACTCGGCTGACGCGATGTGTATGAGGAGGCGCTGGCATTCCTCCAGATGGCTTCCAACCTGAAAGCTGCGGATCCGGCGTTTCTGACGCTCTGCGGCGGATTGAATCACCCCGGGATCGCTCTCTAAAGGCTTTAGCCCCAGCAGACAAAAGCGGTCGAGGATCTCGTTGCCTCCGAACAGTCTAACGTCAAGGACGAAGCGCGCCTAAAACAGCGCCGTGACAGTGCCCGTGACGAGGCGGAGCGAGAAAAGGCGAAAACTGAACTGTTCGAAGTTCGTCGGGACTTGAACGACGTTCGCGGGAAAATTGATCTGGCTAAGAGGATTTTCGGTCCAGTCCGCAAGCTTCCAAAGTGGCGAGAGGAGCTTCAAAACACAAGAATCCATCTCGTCGTCGATCGTGAGTTCCAGTGGGAAAAAGGAAAACCGCGCGTTCCAATCTTTGTCGCTGGGAACATTGATCCGTAAAGCGTCCTTTTAACAGCCAGCGCAGAAACCTTCAGGCACTCTTTGTGCTTTAGCCATGTTACGCCATCGTCATTGTATCGCGGAAATTCAGGGCGCCCTGGCGGCGGCGGAGTTGGCGGATCCGGATCTGTTGCGGGATGTGGTGGCGGAGTATGCCGAAGCGTGCCTCGATGTCAACGGACGGCTGTATCGCGTCGGCGAATTGTTGCACAAGGGGCTGCGGAGCGAGGCGCTGCAAGCGGCGGACGAGGAGCCGCGGCTCTTGGATGAAGTGGCGGCGCTTGACTTTCCGGAGTTGCCGCAGCTTTGCGAGTTGTTGCAGGGCTGGGGCATGGCGCCGCCCCCGGCGCTGGACTGGGAATTGGCCGGTCAGCTCAACGAAGCCTACGCCGAACAACAACCGCTGGAGGGGCTGCTTGAGAAGCATCGACTCTTGGCTTTAGCCCGCGCGCCGCTGGGAGGGCGGATCGCGGTGCTCCGCCAGATTCGCCAACTGGATCCCGCGAACGCCGCCTGGGACGCCGACCTCCAGACCTATGAGCATACCCGGCTCAAGCAGATCGGCGGCGAGGCCGAGAGCGCCCGACAGCACGGCGACGCGGCGAGGCTCTGGGAATTGACGCAAGAGATTTCTCAAGGCGACTGGACGCAGGCGCCGCCGCGCGAACTGACGAATCTGGTGGAGAATCACTTCCGGGAAGCGGCGGCGAAAGCCGCCCGCCGCGACCTGCAAGGGATTGCCGAGGATTTGAACGCCGCGCATGCCGCATTCGACGTGGAAGCCGGCCGCGCCGCCCGCCAGAGGTGGAGCGAGCTGCTGCCGACGGTGCGTCTGGCCCACCATGCTCCGCTGGGTGAACAGGCGGCGCCGGCCCTGGAGTGGCTGGCCGAGCAAGATCGCATGCGCGATGCGCAGCAGCGCTTCGAGGCGGACGTGGCGGAACTGGATTCGGCCCTCGACGACCATGCGCCTCGCGAGGAACTCGAGAAGCTATTCCACGCGGCGACGCGCTGGGAGAGTCTCGAAATGCCGCCGCGCGTCGCCGCCCGCTATCGGCAGCGGATCGATTCCCTGGAGGTGACGTCTCGCCGGCGGCACGGCCTGGTTTGGGCCGGCGGCATCTTGGCCATTGCGCTGACAGCCGTGGCTGTCGGTTGGCTGATTACCAATCAGCGCTTCGAGCGAAGGGTGAGCAACGCGGTTGACGCGGTGTCGCAGCTTCGCGACCAGGAACGATACGGCGACGCGCTGGACTACATCACGTCGCTCCCCGTCGACCTGCAGCAGATTTCTGCGATGGCGGCCCTGCGCGCGGAGCTTGAGCAGGGACGGGATGCGGAAACGTCGCGTCGGGAACGGCTCGGATCGCTCTTCGCCACGGCCGGCGATTTGCCGTCACAACCGGAGGGGCTGAGCGACGACGGGGCGCTGGCGGAAGTCGAAGCAAAGCTGCGCCTCTGCGAGACGGCGATCAAGGAAGCCCAGCAGCTCGTGAAGGGGACGGCGGAGCAAACTCGCTTACGGGATCTCACGTCGCTGGTGAGTGCGGCTCTGGCTGAGGTAAGGAATCGGCGGCTTTTGGTTCGTGAGGAGAAATACGAGGCCGAGCGGCGCGCGCTGGAGCAGGAGTTTCGGCGGCTGAAGTCCGAGCTCGCCAGCCGGCCGGAACGTTTCGGGAACGCCCTGACGGATCTGCAGACGCGGGTACAGACGTGGTTGAGCGCCAATCGTGGCGTGCGCCAATCGCTGGCGGTATTCGGTCAGGGCCTGCTGGAGCAGATCAAAGCGGAGGCGACCGACGTTCGACTTCACCGCCGCATGCGGAGCCTGGAGGCGGAGGTCACGCAAGCTGTGGGACAGCCGGCCGCTTTCCAGGCAGCCTTGGAGCAGTTGGCCCAAGAGTCGCCGGAAACCAGCGCCGCCGCCATGCGGCAGTCGATGCAGGAAGCCGAATTGTGGGAAGCTGTGGCGAAGTGGGACGAGTTTTTGTCGCGCGCCGGATTTGAGCACATTGACCAGCTCGACCCTCATCGCGCGGCGGCGCTGCTCGCCGAAGAGCGGGAACTCCAGTCGCAGTATGGGGAGTTTACGCACGCCGATGAGTTCGTGAGTCGGTCGCCGTACCTCGAATCCGTAGCGGCTCGTGCGGGCGAGACAGGCAGTCCTTCGCCCCTGGAGCGCGCCGCCGCCAGTTTCCGCGGATCGCTTTTCCATCCCGACCTGTGGCTTTTTCAGGCAGGCGACGAGCACTTCTATGCCCTCCGCAGCAAGGCTTCCGAGTCCGACAATTTGATGGTTGTGACCTACTACGCGTATGACAGCAACACGGGCGCCATGATTGAGAAGAGGCGAGGGCTCCTGAAGAGCGGCATTATCGCTTCGAACCGTGCTCCGCAGAGCGAATTGGCCCGGCGTGTGGCGCTGCAACTGGATGAAATGCGAAAGGGCGCTGCCTCGTGGGAAGAAGGGTTTTTTCACGTGCTGCAATCGGTAAGCGAAGCAAAGCTTGATCCCGTCCTGGCAGTAATTCTGTTGAGCGACGTCGCCGAGGCGGCGTTCTCCGGAAGCACGGTTCTCGAGACGGCGTATGAACAGGCGTTCGCCAACATTCGGTGACACGCACGGTTCTGCAAAGTGAGTCCGTGGTACGCTCCCGACGGCGGTGATCGCGACACGCGAATGCAGGCGGCACAGATTCTGGCGGACTTGCCGGACCTCGCCCTGCTTCACCGCCGCACGGAACAGGCGCTGGAATCGCTGCGCCAGCCGGCAACGAGCCGCCACCGCTGGATCGGTTGGCTGGCGCTCGACCGGCAAGGAAGTTGGCGCTGCATGGCGCCGCGCGCCATCGAGGTCGATGGCGATCTGTTGGTTGTCCGTCAACCTGCGGGCGCATCGACGGCGTCTCTTGGGCAAGTCGGCGAGATCAAAGGGGGAGAAGTAACGTGGCGCAACGATTCCGCGGAGCTGTTTTTAGAAGGGCGGCC
>JAHWKS010000710.1 GCA_019347795.1 Planctomycetota bacterium
CGGCCACGATGCGAAAACGCCCCTCGCGGCGGGCGAACTCCTGAGGCAGCGGGCGATCCGCCAGGGATTGAATCCGCTCCGCGTCAAAGAAGTTGTAAAGCGTCCGCATCCGATCCGGCGGAATCCCGTAATACTCGGCCGCGCGCCGCCCGACGCCTTCGGAGACGGTCGCGACAATCTCCGCCTGGCGGTAAGCCCGCTTCAGCAGTAATCGCTTGAAAGGGGCAAACCGTTCGCGATTGGTCTCGAAGTCGCTGCGGGGATCGCTGACGATGACCGACACGCGCGGCGTTGGGCGGCGCAATGTCGCCCCCGCGGTGGTGAGCGTCATGTGGTACGTGCGGTCGTATGTGAGGTCGATCGATCGCTCCTCAAGGACCGCAGCGTAGTCGCGCACTCTCGCTCGATGGAAGGCGCCCGGGAAGGAGCGGCGGGGAAGGCCGCAGCGCTCCGTGAACACGTGGACCGGAACGTCGGTCGGAACCTCATCCCAAAGCTCGCCGCCGGGATAGACGACGTAGAGCTCCGGCAGATAGCGACTGCGATCGAGATGCTTGAGCGCCTCGAGCAACTGCCGCTCGCTCCCGCCCCCCGACAGCTTGCCGATCGCCAGCAGCACGCGCCGCGCAGTCATGTGTTCTCCACTCATTGCCCTCCCGAAGATCGTATCCGCCGACTACCATAGGGCCAAGCAGTCCCCGGAGGCGACCTCGCTGCCGTGTCTCTCTCTGACAATCCCGATCCAAGCGCGGTGTCGTTGCGGTCGATCTCCGCGGTGACCGCGCTGTCGATCGCGCAACTGGTGGTGCTGTTCGCGCTGCAGATCCTGCTGGCGCGCTATTTCGGCGCCTCGGCGGAATTGGATGCTTACCTGGCGGCGCAGGCCGTGCCACTGGTACTGGCGACGGTGCTGACCGGCTCATTATCCTACGTGCTCGTGCCGGTCTACAACGAGCAGCGTCACGATCACGGGGAAGCGGCGGCTGACGCGATGCTGGTAAGTCTGGGCGTCGTCGTGTTGCTGACGGCGGCGGCGGTCGCGCTGCTGCTATTCATGTTCGCCCGACCGGCCGTGGCGATCCTCTACGCCGATATGCCGCAAGCGATGACGGTCTCGCTGCTGCGGATCCTCTCTTTACTGTTGCTGCTGAACGTCGCGATCAATTTTTTCTACGGAGCATACCACGCCCGCCAGCGATTCCTTCTGCCGGCCTGGTGCGGAGTCGCGGCGCCTGCCGTGACGGTGGCCCTGATCGCCGCCTTTCCCGAGTGGGGAATCGAGGGGGTGGCCTGGGCCACGGTGATCGGCGGAGGAGTGGGCGTGTTGCTGCTCGCCTGGCGATTTCCCTTTCGCCGGATACGAGAAAACGCAAGCGGTCCGTCGGTGCTGCGGCGGATGTTTCGCCTGCTTTGGCCGCTGATCCTCGGCGCCGCGTACTATCGGCTGGATCCGCTGATCGACCGGCACCTGGCGTCGCACTTGCCGGAAGGAAGCATCTCGCACCTGGGATACGCCTGGCGTCTGGCGATGTCGATCAGCATGATCGCGACCAGCGGGCTGGCGGTCGTCGCCTTTCCTGCGATCGCCCGCGCCGCGGCGGCTCGCGACGATGAGCGTTTGGCCGCAGAGCTGGCCGCGAGTTGGCGGCTCCTGTGCGTCGTGCTGGTCCCGGTCTTCGGCGCGCTTTTAGCTTTCTCAGAGCCGATCATACGAGACCTCTTCCAACGCGGGGCCTTCACGGCCGCCGACACGGAGGCCGTGGCCCGCCTGCTTGTGCTGTACGTCGGATTCATCGGCGCGGCGGGAGTCGGGGAATTAGCCGCTCGCGCGTTCTACGCCGGCGGCGACACGCGCACGCCCACGTTGATTGGCGTATTCGGCTTCACGCTGGGAACGGGCGCGAAGTTTGCGCTCACGCCGGTGCTGGAAGCCCCGGCCCTGGCCGCGGCGACGTCAGGCTACTATTTGCTTGGCGCAGGATTGATGGTGCTGATCCTCCGCCGGCGAATCGCCGGATCGATCTTTCGCGGCCTCGGCGGCGCCTTCGGCCGGGCGCTCGCGGGGACGGCCGCCGCGACCGCCGTCGGCTGGCTGGTGGTCGAGTCACCGTTGCCTTTGGGGGCAGTGTGGGGCGCGATCGCCGGCCTTTTCATCTACGTTGCCGTACTGGGACTGCTGGGAGACGAGTTCGCCCGGCAACTGGTCACGGGCATTCGCGGACGCAGCTCTCGCGGATGAGGTCGGCGATTCGGTCGCTGATCGCATCGGAACGATGATGGTTGCGAACGTACTCCAGCCCACGCTGCCCGGCGGTCTCGCCCGCATCCGGATGATCCTGGATACTTTGGATGTAGCGGCTCAAGGCGTCCGCGTCGCCGCCGGCCACGAATCCACACTCGCTTGACGCGATGAATCCCGGATCGACCTCCCAGGACGCAATCGGAATGCCGCATGCCGCCGCTTGCAGCATTACATTGGGAAACCCCTCGTGCTCCGCCGATCCGGTGCTGACGAACACGAAGGCGTTTTGGAGCATCGCCGGCATTTGCTCGAACGCGACCTGCTCGATGATCCGCACGTTCGGCGGTCGGCGCGAGCGCACTTGGGAGGCGATCTCGGCGTCGCCGGGGTTCATCACCATGAGAAACTGCGTCTCCGGGAGCCTTTCCGCAACATCCAAAAGCAGGAGCGGCCGCTTGTGGAAGGCATCGGCCCGGCCGATCCACAAGGCGTACCGGTCCGAGGAGCGGGCATCCGTGGAAGGCAATGGGCGCCACACGTGCAAGTCGATCGGGCTGCCGATCACCGGGGCGTCGCGCCGAAAACGGTCGCGCAGCACCTGTTGTTGGCGCGGCGTCTGTGCAACGATGCAATCCGCGGCTTGGAGGGCATGCACGCACACGTCGCCTCGCTGACCATACACGTTCGTGTAGGAGGCGCCTTCGAAAAAGCGTTCGTCCAAGTCGGCGTCCGACTCCAGGAACAAGATCGAGGATCGGTTCAGCCGGCCCGCGGTGGAGATCACGCTCGCCGATACGTCGTTCACACCGAAACCGACGTAAACATCAGCCTCTTGTGCGGCGAAGAAAGGGTCCGCCTCCGTCGGTTCCTGGAGTTTGGGCTTCCCCATTCGCACGACGGCCAGCCACGGGATCGCCCAGAGCAAGCTCCACCGCCAGCGCTTGATGCGGAGCCAAGGCCGCGAGGCGCCCACCTCCGCGTGGTCGGAGACGAAGCGTCTCAACCGAAACCAGCGATCCACCCGCGTCACGATCTGCACGCCGCGCCGCTGGCGTACTCGAGCCCGACGGTGATGGCGGACGACCAGCCGTACGTCAAATTCGCGGCGCTCCGCCAGCAGCCCGGCGATCTGCCAGGCGTGCGTCTCCATTCCGCCGAAGTAGCCCTTCTCCGTGGGATCAACCGCCGGCAAGGCATGATAGGCAACGAGGCAAACTCGCAATCGCCCGGCGCCGTCGCCTGGGGCCGACGGAGGGTGCATGGAGACTTCTTGCGCTATTCCAGGAGTTCCCCTTCGGGGCGAATCGAGAGATACCAGTCCGTCCACTGCCCGCGGGTTTTCTCCACCTCTTCCGGATCTCCGAGCGTGCCCAAGCCGTCGAACTTCCGGCTGATGAAACGCAGACCTTCGTCGGCCGCGGCCACGATGCGCTGATCGGGGTCGGTCATGGCGTACAGGAGCAAGGGAACCTGGTCGAAGTCGCCCGAGCGGGATAGCGCCTTCACCGCGACCAGCCGCTGCTGGTACGAGCCTTGGGACACCATGTCCTTGAGCTTCTGAATCCGCTCCTGGCGCGCGGCCTCGCGCTCGCCCAGCGACTCGCCCCGGCCACGACG
>JAHWKS010000711.1 GCA_019347795.1 Planctomycetota bacterium
GGGACGACGTTCGCGGCGACCTTCGATCTCAAAAACGGCGGCCGATCCACCCCCGACCGCGAAGCGATCCCCCTGCGGGGCGAACGCGACGGAAAGACAAGTGTTTCCACTTTCGGACGGCGTCGCCGCCAGTTCGCGGCCGGAGCGGGAGTCCCAGAGCCTGACGGTCCGGTCATTGAGGGCACCCGCGAGTAGCTGGCCGTCGGGGCTAAAGGCGACATCCCACAGTCCGCCTTCGGGGGCGTGAATCCGGAACAGTTCCGAACGGCTCTTGAGATCCCAGACCGCGCCGGTCAATCGACCTCCGGCGACGAGCGACTGTCCGTCGGGATGGAATTCGATGGCGCAGATTCGCGCATCGAGCTTACCGAGAACGATCGGATCCTCATTCGTTCCCACTGAAAAGAGCCGGACTTCAACGTTCGGTCTGACGGTCGCGAGGGATTGGCCGTCAGGGCTCAGGGCGAGGGCGAACTTGTAATTGCCCGGAGTGTTCGCGGGGAGTTCCGTGGACCAGAGTCTTTCGCCGGTGGCCGTGTCATGTACGGTGACCTGACGGCATCTCCTGGCGAACCCCTTGTTCTCCAGGTCCACCTCACCCCAGGCCACCGCCAGGCGCTGGCCGGACCCGCTGAACGCCAGATTCAGCGCGAACCCCATGGGAACGCAGGAGCTGCTCGACCTCATTGCGTAGCGACCCGTCGCCGCCACAAGCATGCGTGAGAAACGCCGCCCGATTCTCCGGCAATTCAATCTCCAGTGCGGCGAAAAACAACGAATCCAGATTGGGCCGTTCGTCCGACATCGATCGCTCCAGAAAACGAGTCCGCACGTCAACACTGTCAGTTTCGCACTACAGTGCGAAACGCACCGCGGAATCCCCTCAGCGATTTTCCGGAAATGGAGGGGGCGCGCTTTATCCGCCGCTTTGCAATTGCGCATGGAGCCAGGCCCGGGCGAAAGCCCAATATCGCTCAGCAGTTGCGTGCGAGATGCCCATCGCCTGGGCCGCTTCGGGAATGGTCATTCCCGCAAAGTAACGCATCTTCACAAGCGTCGCCTTTTCCGGCCAGCGGTGTTGCAGTCGGGCGAGGGCCTCGTCCAGGGCCAAAAGCTCATCGTCGCGCGCTTTGGCGGCTGGATTCACCGCGTCCAGGTCGAGGCGCCGCCGGCCTCCGCCGTGTTGTTTGCTCTGCTTGCGGCGCGCATTTTCGATCAAGATTCTCCGCATTGCCTCAGCGGCCGCCGCGAAGAAGTGGCCGCGGCCATTCCAGTGCTGCGGTTCGGCCACATCCACCAGACGCACGTAAGCCTCGTGAACCAACACCGTCGGCTGGAGGGTTTGGCCGGGCCGTTCCTGCGACAGCTTGGCTGCGGCCAACTTGCGCAGCTCCTGGTACACCAGCGGCAACAATTTTTCCGCCGCCGACGGATCGCCGGATTCAATCTGCGACAGAATGCGAGTGACGTGGGACATCGCGATAATCAGGATACGTCGCGGGCAGTCGCAATACTACGCTCCTAAAGGACGAGGTTGGACAAGCTACGCAAACCCGTGAAAGTCGCGAGCAGCGCCATCCGACGCCAGCCTGATTAGAATATTCTTCCGAGGACCTATGCGCGTCGGTCCGACAAGCTGGTTTGGACCGCCTTTTAGCGCGCCGTAATGATCCGCGGCGACCAGGATTGGTCGATTTTGGCGAACCCCACGACCCATCCGGCTGCGCCAGCCGTTTCGGCCTGCTTCTTTTGGGCCGCCAACTCGTCGGGCGAGACATCCCAGCCCTGAAGGACGGCCACAAGCCGCTGCGGCTCGACCGCCGGGCCGCCGTTTTTGGGCGGCATGATTTGAAAACTTCGCAGCGCGTGACCCACCCAGGCGGCCGGCTGAGGATAAGTCTTCGTGTCCTGGCCGAATTCCTTATAGAGCAGCAGCGCCCCCAGTCGGTCAGACTCCTCGGCCACGTGCCGTAGCTGGCGGCTGTACGCCTTCCAGCAAATGCCCCGGTAACAGCCGACGCCCGCACACAGGCCGTCTATGTCGTGCGCTTCGCACTCGGTGGTCCAGACAGGAATAACCTCTACGCCGTGGCCGGCCAGCTTCTTGACGACAGCGACAAAACGACCGGCCGCGTCCTCGTCCAAGGGCGTGGCGGTTTTGATCGGGCCGTAATCCGCCGTCCAGCGGCAAACCGCATTCCCGCAGCCGCACGCGCTGGGCGGTCCTTGCAGATCGTTGAGCATGATGCCTTTCGCGGCAGGACGCGCCGCCAGCAGTTCCTTGACGCGCGCCGCTTGCGCGTCGAACGTCTCCTGATAGAGAATCGGCGTCCAGGGATAATTTTTCACGACCTCGCCAGGTTGGGCGTTCGGAAAGTCTGGGAAGTAGCGGCGCCATTCCTCGTGCCCTTGCAGGCTAGCCATCCACCGGGGGTGCGCGTCCGCAAGCGTCGGACAGCGGGTGATCTCGATCCAGTACCACAACTCGAATCCGGCCTCCGCGACGCGCTGGGCCCCGTGCCGATCCGCTTGGCGACCCGCCGGCGAGTCGTCATCCAGGGCGAGAACGATCGCACTGTAGCCTTGGCCGCGAAGTTCGCTCAGCCGCGCCGGGCTGGCCATCTCGGCCGTGAGCAGCGCGCCGCGGAGGTGTCCCGCCTGCTGATCCGCGGCCAAGGCCGGAGAAGATACGATTGCCACCAGCGCGAACAACGGGAGGAATCGGGGCATGGGTTAGTCGCTCCGCAGGAAGGATCTCACTTCGACGCCGCTTGCCAGATTTCGGTGTGCGGATACTCGGCCGACCAAGCGAACCAGCGGCATTGGATACTGGGCGCCCAGGTGAGTTCCCCTCCCTTGAGCGGCCCATCGACGCCGCGACCGGCAAGCGTCCACCGGGTGCCGGTCTCCTTGTCCTTGAACGGGGCCGTCTCGGGCGAAATCGCGTCGGCGAAAAAGGTCAACGCGCGTCCCTCGACGAGGCTGCGAAACGCAACGGCGGAGCGCGTGGGACCGTACCAGAAAACCGCCACTGGTTGGTCACCCATCGAGGCCGTGAAGCAGGCGCGTTCGGTCTTCTCATCGAGCGGGAAAGCGAGCGCCTTGTCGCCCGCTTCCACGCCCAAGACGAGCGTTTCGGCCGGCAGAAGCGCATCGACCGGCCCGCGCGACGACAGGGACTCGCGGCTGGCGCCCTCGGGCAGCGGCGTGACCCGGTACCTTTGCCCGCCGAACAGATCGTACGCGGTTGACTCCGGGTGGAGCATCAGCCAGTGTCCCCACTCGGTGGTGAGGCTGGGAATTCGCTCCAGCCGCTTTCCCTTCTGCGGACCGTCGAAGGCCACGCCGCTCAAGGCCGACCAAAGCGTGCCGTCGTGCCCCTGAACGACCATCACGCCGCCGCGCCAACCGTAGAACTTGTAGCCGTAGTCCTTTTTGTAGACGGCGACGTAGCTGCCGTTTGGATCGTAGAAGAACAGGCCGTAGGTGTCGTTGATGACCCGCGGACCGGCGAGGAAGTGCCGCACGGGAATCGCTCCCCCGTTATGTGCGCCGCGAATCCAGGCCAGCACCAGATCGCGATCGTCGATTAGGCGTTTGCGGTGCTGCGTCGAGCAGTAGGAGCAGGGCGGCCCCGTGAGCGGCGTAAACAAATCCGGCAGGGCGATCAGCTTGCCCCCGCGCGGCTCCTCTCCCCACGCTGCGCCTGCGGTGAAGACCGCCACGACCAAAAGCCATCCGCCCCGGCGTGAGTATCGGCGCCTATTCATCTCGATCCTTTCAGTTGGACGAAGTGCAGCCGGGCGGAACTTCCGTGGAATCCAGCACCAAGAAACGGAAGAACCGAGCCCTCCC
>JAHWKS010000022.1 GCA_019347795.1 Planctomycetota bacterium
GAGTAATGGAGTAATGGAGTAATGGAGTAATGGAGTAATGGAGTAATGGAGTAATTGGGTGTGAGCCTTGGAAACCGAGTTTCCGAGATTTTCCCAACCCTCCATCACTCCATCACTCCCCGCTCCCGAGGTCGTTCTCTTCCAGCACGCCGATGAACGGCAGGTTGCGGTGCTCGTCGCGGTAATCCAGGCCGTAGCCGATCACGAACTCATTGGGGATGTCGAAGGCGGCGAAGTCCGGCTCGATCGGCGCCTCCTTCCGCTCCGCCTTCCGCAAGAGCACCGCCGTGCAGATCGACCTGGCGCCTTTCCGCCGCAGATGCTCCACGATCGCCATCAATGTATGGCCCGTGTCGAAGATATCGTCCAACAACAGCACCTCCCGGCCGGCGACGTCGGGGGTCAGGTCGGAGTTCACCACCAGCTCGCTGCGGGTCGTCTCTCCGCGATAGCTGCTGGCCTGCACCACGCCCACGCGCATCGGCATCTTCAAGAGGCGGATCAGGTCGGCAAGCAGCATCACGCTGCCGGTCATCACGCCCACGATGGTGATGGGGGAGTCGCCGAAGCGATCTTCGACGAACTTCGCCATCCGCTCGACGCCCTGGCGAACGTCGTTTTGGGAAAGGAGCACGCGCACCGGCGAGCCTCCGCGTGATCTGCGTAGCCGTTGATGGAAGGGTGGCCGTTGTTTTACAATATCTTTGCCCTTCCTGCTCTATCCCTCCCTCCGGCCGGCCTGCCCGATGTCGCCCCGCTCGTTCACTTTTGCCGGCGCCGCGCTCGGCGCTTTTGCGTTCCTCGCCTCGGGTCTGCGGGGCGAGGAGGCTGGGAAGCCGTATTCGCAGATCGTCGCCGAGGATGCGCCGGTCGCCTGGTGGCGCTTTGAGGGAGAGCATTCGCCGCATGTCAGCGGCGCGGGCGACTCGCTGGAGGCGGCGATTGTCGGCGAGGTCAATGCATCCCAGCCCGGTCCGCGGCCTTCAGCCTTCCCGCTCTTCCCGGACGAGAACCAGGCGATCCACATTCCGCGCGGCGGCGGGTATCTGCGGGTGAGCGATCTTGGCGAGGCGAGCGTTCTCGATTTCGATGCAGGCGAGTCGATCACGCTGGAGGCGTGGGTGGCCCCGGATGCGGCGTTCTCCGGCGGATACGCCTACGTCGTCGGCAAGGGACGCACCGACGCCGCCAAGATGAACCAGAACTACGCGCTGCGGCTGCACGGAAAGGGAAGCGGGGCGGCGGTGACGTTTCTCTTTCGCAGCCGCGGCGAGGACGGCGACTGGCATCGCTGGACCTCCGAGGCGACGTTTCCCGTCGGCGACGGCTGGCATCACGTCGCGGTGACGTACGCGTTCGGCAAAGCCGATAGCCTCCGCGGCTACATCGATGGCGAAGCGGTCAAAGGCAAATGGGACATGGGAGGCGCCACCGATCGCGCGCCGGTGATCGACGATGACGAGTTGTGGATCGGCTCGGCCATGGGGGGGCAGCCCGGCAGCACGTTCCGCGGCGGGATCGATGAAGTGGCGGTCTATCGCGAGGCGCTCTCCGCCGAGCGCATTCGTTCCCGCTATCGCTACGCATCGTCGATGCCGGAAGTCGATCTGGCGAACGTTCCGAGCGACGGCGTGCTGGTGGAGCTCTTCGAAGGCCTGCCGGATAAGAAGTCGTGGGACTTTCGTCCGCCGCAGTTCGCGGACAGCTACATCGCTCCGGCGTTCGGTTTTCCGGCGACGCCGCACAAGTACACTTCGACGGGGGTGATCGCCGATCGCAGCAATCCCTACCTGATCCGCGCCACCGGCTACGTCACGATCCCCGCTGGGCGGCAGCGGTTGCTGGTGCGAGGGAGAAACGCGGCCCGCGTGTATCTGGACGGAAAGAAGATCATCGAGTCGCCGTTTTACAACATCCCCATGAACGGCCACGGCACGGTCTGGGAGCTGGATGCGAGCCTGGCGCCGAACATCCGCGCCTTGCGGCGGGGCGATCAGCAAGCTGTGGCGGAGATCGAAGGCGACGGCAAGCGGCGCCTGGTGCAAATGGAGATGATTGTCGGCGGACAGAAGCGCCGGCCGGAGTTGGGGGATGCTTGCGTCGCAATCGCCCCGCCCGAGGGCGACTTTCACGTGCTCAGCCCGACGTCAGAGATTCCGTTCACCGAGCGAGGATGGACGGCGTTCCGCGACTCGCAGGCGAGCTGGCTGAGCGACTTCAACACACAGCGTCGCCGGGAAGCCAGCCGCGAAGAATCGAAGTATTGGGAATGGCGCCATGAGCTGGCGCGCGAGGAGATGCCCCATACGTCCGCGCCGCAGGCCCCGGCGAATCCCGAGGGATATCCGGTTCACAACGAGATCGACCGCTGGATTAACGTCCAGCTAGCGGCCGCGGGCGAGCAGCCGAATCCATTGATTAACGATCTGGCGTTCCTCCGCCGCGCCTCGCTGGATGTGATCGGGCTGATTCCCTCCCCCGCCCAGATCAAGGCGTTTCTGGCCGATCCGCCCGAGTCGCGACGCAAGCTGGCGATCGACCGGCTGCTGGCCAATCCCTCCTGGGCCGATCACTGGATGGGCTATTGGCAGGACGTGCTGGCCGAGAACCCCAATATCGTGAACCCCACGCTCAACAACACGGGACCGTTCCGCGTGTGGCTGCACGAGTCGTTCTCCGACAATAAGCCGATGGACCGCTTCGTCACCGAACTGGTGATGATGGAGGGGAGCGAGTACTTCGGCGGCCCGGCCGGCTTCGGCATGGCGACGCAGAACGACGCCCCCATGGCGGCCAAGGCCCATGTCCTCGGACAGGCATTCTTGGGTTTGGAGATGCGCTGCGCCCGCTGCCATGACGCGCCGTTCCACGAGTTTCACCAGGCAGACCTGTTCAGCGTCGCCGCGATGCTGCGCCGCGATCCACAGCCGGTTCCCGAAACGAGCAGCGTCCCGGTGGCGGAGGGAGAGGAAGGATCGCTGCTGGTAAGCGTTACCCTCGACCCCGGCTCGAAGGTAGCGCCGAAGTGGCCGTTTCCCGAGATTATTTCCGAGGACTTTCCCGACGGCGTCTTGCGCCGCGATGGCGATTCGCGAGAGCGGCTGGCGGCGCTTATCACCTCGCCGCGAAATGCGCGGTTTCCGCAGGTGATCGCCAACCGGCTCTGGCGCCGCTATCTGGGCCGGGGAATCGTCGAGCCGGTCGATGACTGGGAGAGCGATTCTCCCTCGCATCCGGAACTTCTGGATTGGCTGGCGCGGGAGTTCGTCACGCACGATTACGACCTGAAACACGTCGCGCGGCTGATCTTGAATTCCCACGTTTATCAGCGACAAGCGGTATCGCCCGAAAGCATCGACACGGCGCAGCCGTACCTCTTCGCGGGACCGGTGCGGCGACGGATGACGGCCGAGCAGTTGGTCGATTCGCTGTTCCGCGCCAGCGGCAAGTCCTTCGATGCCGGTCCGATGAGTGTGGACATCGATTCCTCCCGGGCCTACACCGCTTCGCTCAACCTGGGGGAGCCGACGCGCTCGTGGATGTTCGCCTCGCTCTCCAATGAGCGGGACCGCCCCAGTCTCGCGCTCCCCTTCATCCAGCCGTTCGTGGAGGTGCTGGAGACATTCGGCTGGCGCGGCTCGCGGCAGGACCCGCTCACGGTACGCAGCGACGACGCCACCGTGCTTCAGCCCGGCGTGCTGGCGAACGGCGCCTTGGGACGCCGAGTCACGCGGCTCTCGGAAGACAGCGGCTTCACGGCGATGGCGCTGGAGGAGCAGCCGGTGGAGGAGTTGGTCGATGGCGTCTATCGCCGCATCCTGACCCGGGATCCGACCGCCGACGAACGGGCGATGTTTGTCGGGCTGCTCGAGGCCGGCTACGATAAGCGAAAGACGGGAGCGCCGCCGGCCGAGCCCCGGAAGCTGCCGCGGGAACTGGTCGGCTGGTCAAACCACCTCAGCCGTGAGGCGAACGAGATTAAGCGCGAGTTAGAACAGGCTGTTCGCGAAGGCGATCCTCCCACCGCCCGCCTCACGCCGGCGTGGCGAGAGCGGATGGAAGACATGGTCTGGACGCTGACGAACTCCCCGGAGTTTCTGTTTGTGCCGTAATGAGGTTTAAACCACTGCCGATGATGCATGATCCAATCACTCGTCGCGACTTTGTCGCGCAAGCGAGTTTGACCGCGGGCGCCGCCGGCTTATCCACCTTTCTGCCGCGGAGCTCCATTGCAGCCGAGGTCAGCCCCCTCCCGCCCGGCCGGGCGGAGCATTGCATCTTCGTTTGGCTCGGGGGTGGAGCGTGCCATATCGATACTTGGGATCCGAAGCGGGTCGGGGACCCGCAGGCGAGGAAGCCGGGGTCGGCTTACCCGGCCATGGACACGGCGATTCCCGGCATCCAGGTGTGCGAGTATCTGCCGCGGTGCGCCGATGTGCTGGACCGCTTTGTGCTGCTGCGGACGGTGCACCATGAGGTGATCGACGAGCATGCCGCGGCCACCAATTGCATGCACACCGGCCGGCCGACCAGCGGCACGATCGTGTATCCTTCGATCGGCTCGATCGTGGCGCACCAGCGCGGCGCCGCGCAGGAAAATGCTCCGGCGTACGTGCTGATCGGCTATCCGAATGTGACCCGCGGTCCCGGGTTCCTCGGCCCGGAGGCGGGATACATCTACCTGACCGACACTGAGTCGGGACCCGCGGGACTTTCACATCCGCCCGAGGTGAGCGAACAGCGCCAGTCGCGGCGAGAGCATCTGCTGGCGGCGGTGCGCGAGCAGTACCTCGCCCGTAATCCGGGCGGCCAAGGCATCCGCAACTACGACTCGACGTTGAGCGAGGCGCTGCGTCTGTCCGGCCCTGACTTCCTCCGGGTCTTCAATCTCCAGGAAGAGCCGGCCGACCTGCGGGAGTCGTACGGCGGCGAGTTCGGGCAGCGGTGCCTCCTCTCGCGGCGGCTCTTGGAAGCGGGGGTGCGGTTCATCGAGGTCTCGCACAACTTGAACTTCGTTAATGGTACCGGCTGGGACACGCACAACCAGGGGCAGCTCAACCAGCACCTCTTGATCAAAGAGCTGGACGCCGCCCTCGCGACGCTGGTCCTGGACCTGGAGCGGCGTCAAATGCTCGACAAAACGCTGGTGGTGGTCGCCTCCGAGTTCGGCCGGCCGGCGGGCTTCGACGGCGGCGGCGGCCGCGGCCACCACTCCAAGTCGTTCACTGTGGCCCTGGCCGGCGGCGGGCTGAAGACCGGCCAGGCGATCGGGACCACCGACGAATTGGGAATGGCGATCGCCGACCGGCCGATCTCCGTCCCCGACCTGCACGCCACGATCCATCACGCCCTGGGCATCGACCCGTCCGAAGAGCTCTATGCCGGCGACCGCCCCGTCCCGATCACCGACGGCGGAACGCCCGTCCACGAAGCGTTCGCGTGACCAGCCGGATGGGGTCGGGGAGGTTTTTCGGCCGGATGAGTCGTCACATCGCAAGATCCATGACCGAAAAACCACCCCGACCCCCTGCAGTTGGTTGTCCCCGTCTCTTGTCGATCGTCCTGTTGTTTATCGCAGCGACCACGGCGCGCGGCGTCGCTGCGGAGCCGGCCAAAGTGCGCTTCGAGCGCGATGTGCAGCCGATCTTCAGCGCGAAGTGCTTGACCTGCCACGGCGCCGCGGAGAAGCGGGGCGGGGTGGGGCTGAGCGATCGGGAGGCGGCGCTGGCGGAGCTCCACTCGGGGCTGTACGCCATTGTTCCCGGGAAGCCGGAGGAAAGCGAGCTGCTGCGGCGAGTCGCCTCGGAGGATCCTTCCGAGCGAATGCCTGCCAAGGGCGAGCCGCTCACCGCCGCCGAAGTCGCCGTGGTTCGCCGCTGGATCGAGCAGGGCGCCGAGTGGCCGCCGCACTGGGCGTATCGACTGCTGGAGCGGCCGGCGATTCCCGATCCGGCCAACCTGGCATACGCCGAGTGGGCGCAAACGCCGATTGACCTGTTCATCCTCGCGCGGCTGGAAGAACTGGGCCTGCAGCCCTCGCCGCCGGCCGATCACCGGACGTTTCTGCGGCGGGTGACCTTCGACTTGCTCGGTTTGCCTCCCACGCCGGAAGAGATGGAGGCGTTTCTCGCGGATGACTCGCCGCAGGCGCACCAGCGGGCGATCGACCGGCTGCTCGCCAGTCCGCACTTCGGCGAGCGCTGGGCGCGGCACTGGATGGACGTGGTTCATTACGCCGAGACGCACGGGCACGATCAGGACCGCCCTCGCCCGCACGCCTGGCCGTACCGCGATTACTTGATCCGCTCGTTCAACGAGGACAAGCCGTACGGGCGGTTTGTGGAAGAACAGGTGGCGGGCGATGCGCTTTATCCCGGCGACCCGCAGGCGATCATCGCCACCGGGTTTCTCGCGACCGGGCCGTGGGATGAAAGCTCGCTCCGCGACATCCGCGAGGACACGATCGACCGCGAGATCGCCCGTTACCTCGATCGCGACGACATCGTGCACACGGTGATGGCCACATTCAACAGCGCCACCGTCCACTGCGCCCGCTGCCACGACCACAAGTTCGATCCGATCGCGCACGAGGAATACTACGGCCTGCAAGCGGTCTTCGCCGGGACCGGTAAGGGCAATCGACCATTGGACGCCGACCCGCAAGTCGCGAAGCGGCGGAAGGCGCTCCAGGAGAAGATCGCCGCATTGCCCGCGCTGCGGGAAAACGTGGATCCTCGGCTTCTCGCTCCCGAGGTGCAGGAGGAAATCGCCGCCTGGGAGGCGAAACTCGCCAACGCCGCGTCGCCGTGGGTGGTCCTTGAGCCGGAGACTTACAGTGCGGAGAAGGGAAGCACGCTGACGAAGCAATCCGACGGCTCGCTCCTGGCCGGCGGCGAGCGGCCGGAAACGGAGATCTACACGATTACGGCCTCCGCCCCGATCGAAAACATTACGGGTGTGCGACTGGAGGTCCTCACCGATCCCTCGCTTCCGCACCAAGGGCCGGGCCGGCAGGACAACGGGAACCTGCACCTCAATGAATTCACCTTCGCGGTCAACTCATCGCCGGCAGACCTGGTGAACCCCAAGGCCGACTTCGACCAGCAAGAATGGACCGCCGCCATGGCGATCGACGGCAAACCGGCCACAGCCTGGGGCGTCTATCCCGAAGTGGGGAAACCGCATCAAGCGGTCTTCGAGTTGCGAGAGGCGATCGCCGTCGAGGGCGACGCTACACTCACCTTTCGACTCGAGCAAACGCACGGCGGCGGCCACCTCATCGGCCGGCCGCGGCTCTCCATCACTTCGGCGAAAGCGCCGTTGCCGCTGGACGTGAACTCGCTTCCCGACGAGATTGCGGAGGTGTTGAGAACGCCTCCCCGAGAACGCGACAACCAGCAACGGGCGAGTCTTGCGGCTCACTATCTTCACGAAAAATGGACGGCGGAGCTTGCTTCACTCCCGCCGCAACAGTTGGTTTATTGCGGCTCGAACGACTTCCAACCCGATGGAAGTTTTCGTCCGGCCGCCGCGCCCCGCCCCATTCACATCCTCCATCGCGGCGACGTGCGGCAGCCCGGGGAGGAGGCGCAGCCGGGCTCGCTCTCCTTCATCGACAACTTCGGCGGCGCCTTTGATCTGGACAACCCAAGCGACGAAGGCGCCCGACGCGCAGCGCTGGCTCGCTGGCTCTCCGATTCGCGGAACGTGCTCACCTGGCGGTCGATCGTCAATCGCCTCTGGAGCTACCACTTCGGTCGCGGCCTGGTAGACACCCCCAACGACTTCGGCCGCATGGGCGCCACGCCCACGCACCCGGACCTATTGGACTGGCTGGCGGTGGAGCTGCTCGAAAGCGGCGGCTCGCTCAAGCACATCCACCGCCTGATTGTCACTAGCGCTGTTTACCAGCAGTCGTCGAATGCGGAATGCGGATTGCGGAATGCGGAATTATTCTTTTCCATTCCGCATTCCGCACTCCGCACTCCGCATTCGTTCGACTCGGACAACCGCTACTTATGGCGGATGAACCGCACACGCCTCGACGCCGAGTCGATCCGCGACGCCGCGCTGTCGGTCAGCGGTATGCTCGACCGCACGATGGGCGGACCGTCGGTCAAGCAGTTCATCCAGACCCCGGGCGTGCATGTGACGCCGAACGTCGATTACCGCAACTTCGACGTGGACGATCCGGCGAACCATCGCCGCAGCGTGTACCGCTTCATCTTCCGCACGCTTCCCGACCCGTTCATGGAAACGCTCGACTGCCCCGACGCCTCGCAACTGGCCGCCAAGCGCAACGAGTCGGTGACCGCCCTTCAGGCGCTGGCGATGCTCAATAACTCCTTCATGGTCCGCCAAAGCGAACGCCTCGCCGAGCGGCTGAGAAACGAGCGACCTGAATTGCTAGAGCAGATCGAGCGGCTGTACGAGCTGGTGCTGAACCGGCAACCGACGGAGACGGAGTTATCCGCATTCGCGGAGCACGCCGGAGCATACGGGCTGGCGAACGCGTGTCGGGTGCTGTTCAACAGCAACGCGTTCATGTTTGTGGACTGACCACGCGAAAGTCAAATGGCGACAACAAACCATTCCCGGCGCTCCTTCCTCTCCTCCCTCGGCGGCGGCTTGGGCGGCATTGCGCTGGCCCACCTCCTCGGCCGATCCGGGCTGTTGGCGGACTCGCCGCGGGCGGAGCTCAACGGCGGGCTGCACCATCCGGCCAAGGTGCGGCGGATCGTCCAGTTGTTCATGAATGGCGGCGTCAGCCAGATGGATACGTTCGATTACAAGCCGGAGTTGGAGAAGCGGCACGGCGAAAAGATCGACTTCGGCCTGACCGCCGCCGCCACCAGCACGCCGGGGGCGATCATGAAGTCCCCCTTCGCCTGGAAGCAGCACGGCCGGTGCGGGCGGTGGGTCAGCAGCGTCTTTCCGCACATGGCCGAGATCGTTGATGATCTGGCGTTCCTCATGGCGATGGCCTCGAAGACGAACGTCCACGGCCCTGCCAGTTACCTGCAGAACACCGGGTTCCTGCTTCCTGGATTCCCGTGCATGGGGGCGTGGATTTCCTACGGGCTGGGAAGCGTGAGCGATGACCTGCCCACGTTTGTGGTGCTGCCTGACTCGCGCGGCCTGCCGTACAACAACGCGGGCAATTTTTCGGCGGGCTTTCTGCCGATGTCGCATCAGGGCACGATTATCAAGCCGACCGCTCCCACGCCGATCAACGATCTCTCGCCGCCGGACTGGGCCGGGCACATCACGCCTGAGAGCGAAACCGCCGGGCTGGCGCTCTTGGAGCAGGTCAACCGCGAGCACCAAGAGAGCCGCTCCGACGATTTACGGCTGGAGTCGCGGATCGACTCCTACGAACTGGCCGCCAAGATGCAGCTCAGCGCCCCGGAGGCGCTGGACCTCTCGCAAGAGACAACGGCCACGCATCGCGACTACGGTCTCGATCGGCCGGAAACCGCCGACTTCGGCCGCAACTGCCTCACCGCGCGGCGGATGCTGGAGCGGGGCGTGCGGTTCGTGCAAATCTGGAGCGGCATGGGTGGCCCGTCAAAGAACTGGGACAACCACAGCGATATCCCCCGCGAGCTGCCGTTCATCGCCGCGAGCGTCGATCAGCCGATCGCCGCCCTGGTGCGCGACCTCCGGCGCCGCGGCATGTTGGAAGATACGCTCGTGATCTGGACCACCGAGTTCGGACGGATGCCCTTCACGCAAGGCGCCACCGGCCGCGACCACAACGGCGGGACGTTCGTCACGTGGCTGGCCGGCGCGGGAGTGAAGCCCGGCATCGCCCACGGCCAGAGCGACGAGTTCTCCTACCAGGCCGCCGAAGGCAAAACCGAGTGCTACGACCTGCACGCCACGGTGCTGCACCTCCTGGGGATCGATCACGAGCGTCTCACCTGGCGCCACAACGGCATCGACCGCCGTCTGACGGACGTGCACGGCCACGTGATCCGGCAAGTTTTGGCGTGAAGCCAGACCCTGAAAGGCTAAATGGCGGATGACGGAAACTCGTACACGCGCACCAGGTCCTGATCGGGACCGTAACGCCGGCGGGCCTGAGCCAACAGGTCGGGCCACGCGGCGGAGGCGTCGTGGGCGTATTGCTCGTAGAGATGCTTCACCGGCTCTGCGGCGGTGATGCTCACGGCGCGGGTGAAGCCGAACTCGTGAATCTGCTCCAACGCGCTCTCCAAGAGCAGTCGGCCGTAGCCGGAGTCCTGGTGGTTCTCGCCCACCGCGAAGCCGCCGAGAATCGCCGTGTCGGCGTGCTCCGGGACCGCGTGGAAGTAGGCGGCGCCGACGATCAGGTCGCGCTGCCGCAAGACGAGCGTGTTCGGCAGCAGCCGCTCCAACTCCTCGAGAGGCAACGGCTTAAGGTAGGGGACGCCCGAAGGCGTCGCCGCCCGCGAGCATTCCTGCCGAAGCTGCACGATCTCGCCAAGTTGCTGCGTCCGGGCGGGAAAGTCGAGCTCCAGAAACGGCTCGCGTTCAATGAGCGTCCCGCTCCCAGTGCGGGTGAACAGCTCTTCCAGCAAGGCGCCGGACCGCGCTTGGACCACGTGCACCTGCGGCACGCCGTAGGCCAGCGCCTCGTACACCGCCTTGATCGTGGGGAGCGACTCTTCACCCACCACGAAGTTGTCCTGCGGGTCGCAGGCCCGGATCAGTTGCAGTAGTTGGTGCAGGTCGAGGAAGCTGATCTTCTTCCGCCGGCCGTGCCGCGTGGGGACCATCAGCCCTGCCTCATCGCTGTACATGATGAGCTTACGGGCATTCACCGCCGCGGCTGCCCGGGCGGCCACGTCCTCGGCGCCGACGTAGAGCGTGCGCACCGCCGCATCCACGCCGCCGAAGGGGAGGATGGCCAACTCGTCCTCGTCGAAGGCGGCGTAGATCGCCTCGCGGGCCACCGACACCACGCCGCCCGTTTCCTTATGACCATCCAAGAGGCGCGTCGCCCGGGTGATTGCGTGAGGCAACACCCGATGCGGAATGCCCAATTGCCGGCACTGGGCGGCGAGCGTCTCGCCGACGTGATGAATCGCTTCCTCGATTTTCGGAATGTGCTTTCGCTCGACAATCGGCAGGTGCGTTCGCGGGTGCAGCCGCTTCTTGCGAAGCTCGGCGTCAAGCTGAACCCCCGGACCGCTCACCAGCAGGCACTTCACGTCGTGCCGAAGCAGCGCGCGCACCCCTCGCAGCACCTCCCGGCAGACCCCCGCATCCTCCCACTGATCGCCGTCGATCTTATGCGCAATCCCATGCCCCGCGAGCTTCCGCTCGAAGTAATCAGCCAGCGGGAATGGGAGAGGAGGAGACATGGCGCGCACACGAACTTTCTTTCTCACCGGCTAGCATAGATGAGATACGCCCCCCGTAGAACAGGCGGCTCGCCTGTTCCGGTACGATCAACCACGCGCAGACGATCTCGCAGCGTTACGATATCATCAGAATAGTCGCTTTGCCGCCGCCAGCCGGGAGTCGCCGATGTCCGCCACCGTAGCGCAGCTTTGTCGCGAGCGGCAGGTTTCGCTCGAGGAACTGGTCAGCCGCTCCGGGCTGGAGTCCAGCCGGACGGCGGCGATCGTCGAGGGCCGCTGGACCCCCAGTCCCGACGAGCGGCGCCGCATCGCCGAAGCCCTCGGCGCCGCCGTCGAAGACATCGCCTGGGGCCACGCGACTCCCATTCAACACCTCTGGGGCCACGGCCCCACGTAGCACAGGCGGCCCCACTGTTTTTCCTACGGAACCCGCTTCCCATGATCGTTCGCCTGACAGAATCGGACCTGTGCATCGCCGTCCCCCCGGACGCGAACACGCTGCCGGGATTTCGCGCCTGGGCCGCGTCGGAAGCGTTTCCCGAGCGCGGCCGGAGCTCGCTCATCAACGGGGAGTTGATCATCGACATGAGTCCCGAACGCGCCGAATCCCACAACGCGGTCAAGGCGGAGATGAGCGCGGTGCTGCATCAATTGGTCAAAGACCTGGACATCGGTCAGTTCTTTGCGGACGGGATGTGGATCACCAACGACGCCGCGGAGCTTTCCAACGAGCCGGACGCGATGTTCGCGTCTTGGGAGAGCTTCGAGGCCGACCGGATTGAGTTGATCCTTCGCGAGGAGGACGAAGACGACGGCATCGAGCTGCGCGGCGCCCCCGACTGGGCGCTGGAGATCGTCAGCCCCACCTCCGTACGCAAGGACACGCGTTTGCTCCCCGTCGCCTACTTCCGCGCCGGCGTGCGGGAATACTGGCTGGTGGATGCACGGGGCGAGTCGCTGCAATTCACGATCTACATGCGCGGCGATGAGGGATTCGTTCCCGTCGAACCGAACGACGGCTGGCGTCGCTCGGACATTTTCGGCCGCGAGTTTCGCCTGGATCGGCGCCGCGATCGCATCGGGGGCTGGAGTTACACGCTGCACGTACGCGAGGGCGCCGAGTGACTTCAGGAACGGAATTCGCAATGCTGGAAACCGCCGGCGCCGTCAAGGCCGATGCTCCGCGAAGCTGGCCGGCGCCGCTCTGGATCGGTTCGATCAAAGTCGATCCGCCGATCCTCCAGGCGCCGATGGCGGGCTTCACGAACTACGCCTTTCGCCAGGTGGTGCGGGAGTTCGGCGGCGTGGGCCTGCAGGCGACCGAGATGGTCAACGCCAAAGGCTTCGTCTGGCTGGACGAGCACGAGGCGGAGCATCCCGACCGGCTGTGGGGCGTGAAGGACGAGTCGCGGCCGCTGGCGGTGCAGATTTGGGACAACGATCCCGAGACGCTCGCCCGCGTCGGTCGGCGGCTGGCGGAAGAATACCGCGTGAGCGTGGTGGACATCAACTTCGGCTGCCCCGTCAAGCAAGTGACGGAGAAGGCCCACAGCGGGTCGTACCTCTTGCGGGATCCCGAGCGGATGGGGCGGATTATTGAGCGGGTCGTGGCCGCGTGCGCTCCCACGCCCGTCACCGCCAAGATTCGCCTCGGCTGCACGCGCGACACGGTGAACGCCATCGACGTGGCTCAGGTGGTGGAAGGCGCCGGGGCCGCGGCGCTCACGGTCCACGGCCGGACGGCTCAGGATTTCTTCAAAGGCTCGGCCGACTGGCACCGCATCTCGGCGATCAAGCCGTACCTGCGGCGGATCCCGCTCATCGGCAACGGCGATCTCGACTCGGCCGAGAAGGTGGTCACAGCGCTGCGGCGGTACGACGTGGACGGGGTGATGATCGCCCGGGCCTCGCTCGGCCGGCCGTGGCTGTTCGCCCAAGCTGCGGCGGCGCTGCGAGGCGAGCCGATTCCGCCCGAGCCGACGCTCGACGAGCAGCGGCAGATCATGCTCCGCCACTACGACCTGGTGGTCCGCCGCTTCGGCGAGCAGAAAGGCACGGTGCTGATGCGCAAATACGCCGTCTGCTACGCCCAAGGCCGCGCGGGCGCCCGCGCCTTCCGCACCCACATCTCCCACGCCGCCACGCGGGCGGAGTTCCACGACGTCGTAGAGCGGTATTTCCCGCGGTAGGCGCCATCTGCCGGACGGCGCCTTCTTCCGCCGGCAAGTGGAAACGCTTGGGCGACTGTAGCGAGCCGGTGATGCCCGGGGTGATCTCGATCGGCTCGCCTCGGCAACTGTCGCATGCGGCGCGCAGCTCTTCGGCTATGCGAGTCGTCGCCGTATCCAGATCACGCCTGGCATCGAGAACCGCGACGATGGTCACCGTGCCTTCACTTACACTGTAGTAGATGCAAAACGGAAACCGTTTCGATAGCGCTCGATGGTAGCCGTACTCAGTTGCATGAGTCCCACCGTAGTAGGCCAGCGATTCAATGTCAGCAATCAGGCAACTCCGAAAATAGTCGCCGAGCCCAGGTGATTGCCGCTCATAGAACCAGCCCTCGATGAGATCTTCCTCGGCGTCGGATGAAATATCGACGATCATCGTCCCGCGTCCAACAGCCAGGTCTTGGCTTCGCTCCACGACGACACCGTTGCTTGTCCCTCTGCAAGGCGTCGCTTTCGGGCTTCGAGCACGTCCCGATGCCAATCCGGCGAACGAACGTCACCGTATTTACTGCAAAGACTGTCCCACACACGTTCCAATAAGCGGACCTTTTCGGAAACGGATAGGTCGTCGAGAGGTATTTCAACAGACATGAATGTTTCTCCGAGTCAATCGTGGCAGCCAGAACATACCCGCTGAGTTGTCCGGGCCCGAATGAGTCCGAGTTCAGGATACCGGCGCCAGTGGGGCGCATCAACTTGAAACGGGTGCTTAATTTGGTTCGCAGCGCCAAGTCCCGGCCGGCCGGCGGGACCTACTTGATGGCGATCGCTTGCTGCAGCGGGCGGAGGACGTGTTCGACGATGTAGTTGTCGATCAGGTCCGTGCCCACATCGGCCAGCCGTTTCAGCACCGCGACGTAGGTCTCGCCGGGGTCGAGGCTACCGTAGCGGCGGACCGTGAGATAGACCGAGAACTGGTCTTCGGGATAATCGCCCATCCGCACGTTGTAGGCGGTGGTGCGGGTTTCGATGCTCAGCCGGCACTGCAGCCGGCAGTCCTCATCCAGCGCCAGTTGCAGGGTCGGCTCGTGGTTGAGCACCGTGGCGCCGGGTATTTCCGCCATTCGCTCATACGCCGGCGTGGCGCCCAGGGCCTCGGCCACCAGGGCGCTGTGGTTGCCGCGATAGGTGTAGTCGAAGCCGATCATCACGTTCAGCGACTCGCAATCGAGCGGGCTGAGCGTCAGCGCGAACGGCGCCACCTCCAGCACCAGGCGGTGCAGATCGAACGCTTCCTTGAGCGAGGCCGGATTCACGGCGCCGGAGCTCACGCGGCGCGGCTCGATGGTGGCCCAGCGGTAGTCGCCGCGGTCCTTGTCCTCCTCCAGCACAAACTCCGTCCGCTCCCGCGTGTAGAAGTTGCGCATGCTGGGGTACTGCTTTTGAATCCGCTCAAAGTAGTGGAGAATCGCCTCGCGGTTGTAGGGGAGGTCCATCTCCGTGTTGAGGTGCATATTGATGTAGTAATCGTCGCTGAGAGCGGCATAGCGGGTCATCATCAAGGTTCCTTTCCCGGGTGAGCAGAGAGGGCCTCGTGCCGGA
>JAHWKS010000712.1 GCA_019347795.1 Planctomycetota bacterium
CGTGGCGCGAACACTGCGGATGGCTCGACAGAAAGATTGAGTGCAAGCAAATTCGGGCGCGGGTACTTGGCCGATTCCTGGAGGTCTGGGTATACAGTCGGGACGACGTGCAGGAAATCGGCGCTCGGTCGCTGGCCGGCGGGATCGATGCTGTGCAAGCGATGCGCAAATACCAGTTTGACGAAGAGAAGTTGCGCCGTCTCGCACGAAAGGACCCCGCGCTCAAAGTGCGCCGCGGCGGGCATGGCCGGGCATCGCTTTATTCAGACGATCACCTTGCGGAGCAATTTGCCAAGGAGCGATCGGCAGGCGTTCCTGCTGGCGAGATCGTTATCCGCGACGCCGCGCGGCGATTCAAACTGACCGAGCGCCAGCTCCGTCTGATGATTGACCGCGGCGAATTGCCAGCAACAAAGCGTCCCGTCCGCGTGAAATCGAGGTGGAAGGGCAAGACCACCGTTCAGAAGGTTTGGTGCATCCCCGTCGCCAAGCTGAACGACGCACGGAGCGGAAGCCCGCCAAGCCGAGAGTACGTTTCGCCCACTCAGGCCGTGAAAGAATACGGCAAGGGATTCCGAGTGACGACAATGGAGGCGTTCCGCCGCTGGTTCAAGGCCGGGCGCCACCCTTGCGGCCAAGAGATCGAGACCCGCGAGACGCCAGACGGAAGACTTCTCGGCAGCCGGAAAGATTTGGCGGCGGCGCTAGAGCGATACCAAAGCAACTTAACCGGTGGCGATGCGACTTGGTTGACATTGCGGCAGGCGGCCCGGCGCACCAACACGCACCACGATACGCTCCTCAAGTGGCTGAAACGGGAGGGCGCCAAACTGGTCCCCGAGATGCGCGCCGACCCGCGAGGGATTAGGCGAAAGCAACTCATGGTTGCGTGGCCGGACGTGCTGCGGGCGCTCGGCAAGGCGCCCGAGAGCAACGGCCATCCGACCGCCGAAGTACCTTCGCCGGCTGAGTTCGTTTCCGCCAATGAGGACCGCGACCGCTGGATGTACGAGCAGCGATTAAAACTCACTCCGTGGAAGGTGATCCACGTCGAGCTCAACCGCATCGCTGCTGACCGTGGATGGGAGGCGCTGGACTCGCCGCAGGCGTGCCTGATCACCGTCGGGAGATTCTGGCGTCGGCACGGCTTGAAACCGCCCCCAGCTGGCAAGCCAGGTCGGCCGAAAAAAGGTAACAATGCAAAATAGTAACATCGCGTTTTCCCTGTGTTTTCGTTGGTCAAATAAATGTAACACGTCGCGTGTTACAACGCGTTGAATTTTTCAGATTCGCTCAGTTGCGTTTAATCCCCTGTGTCGAGCCATCGGCTCCAAACCCACAGGGGATTTTCAATGCGCAAGGCAATCGATCTTGAAAACGAATCGGCGTTGGCGATCAACGAGACGCCCGCCTACGTCCAAAGGCTCACCGGCCGCAGGCCCGGTCTGAGCACCTGTTGGCGATGGGTTCTCCGCGGCAGCGGCGGGACCAAACTGGACAGCTTCTTGCTCGGCGGTCGCCGCTACACGACCAAGGAAGCCGTCGCCAGATTCTTCGCTCGCGAGTCGCGGAGCGATCCCGCACCCGTCCGCACTCCCAAGCAGCGCGAACGAGCGATCAGCGCTGCGGAGCGGGAGTTGGCAGAAGCGGGCATCTGAACCACCCCCGCCCCCGCGTTCGCGGCGCCGCCGGGGCGGTTTCCACCTGCCGCACGAAGGACAACGGCAAATGAAGATGCTCAAGAAGTTGGCGACCGCCATTTGCAGCTTGTGGCGCCCGGACCCCGGCGACTGCTATTTCGGCGGCTGCCCGGAGTGCCGATCAGACAAGCACGTGTTGTACTGCAATCTCCGCAAGAACGTCTGGTTCTATTGCGGCAAGCACAAGTTGTGCTGGTGGGGCGGATATGGGCTGTTTTCGTCCTGGGCGCATGAGACGCCGGAGGACTGGGAGCGCAACGAGAAGATGCTCTCCGAAATGCTCGTGGTCAAGCCGGCGTGGTTCCCGCCGGAAGTTGTGCAGGAGCGCAACGCGAACGCGGCCACGCTGGCGGCGGTGACGGACGGCGACAACATCCCTTTCTAACGGAGCAGCCCATGCAAACCTGGAATGACGTGCTGATGGACGTGCTATTCGACCAGGAAGCGGCGGGTGACGACCGGCCGAGCAATTACTCCTCTCTGCTGGCCCTGGCGGAGTTCACCGGGGAGCAGTTGGAACGGGCCGACGAGTATCGGCAATACATCGGCGAGTCCGGAGTGGATTACTAGCAGTCAACGCGAACCGCCTCGCGAGGGCGACCAAGCGAGGCGGTTCATTCTCTCAACACCGTGGACAACGGGCACCCAAGGGCACACCAAAAAGGCATTTCCAAGGGCAACTGCATTATGGACGATTCAGTGGGCAACGGCAAGCCGACGCTGCCGACGATCAGCATCAGCACACGACCGCACGCTCCGCCGGTTATCCGCGCCTCGCTGGGCGAGCGGGTGGTGTATGAGGACTCCGGCGACCCGTCCGCCAAACGGTTTCGCCGGCAGTTCGTGGCGGACCTGGCGGGCGTCATGGGCGCCAAGCCGGGCGACCTGAAACTACTTGACCCCGCCATCTTGGACGCGGCCCGGCAGGCGATGGACGACCGGCCACCAATGCCGACGCCGGTCAATGCGGGCGCCCTGATGGTTGAGTACCCGCATCTTCGCGAGCCAGTGGTGGGCGGGATTGCCCGCCGGGGCGAGACGATCAACATCATCGCGGCGCCGAAGATGGGCAAGTCATGGCTCGCCTATGGGCTGGCGTGGTCCTGCGCGGCGGGACTCGATTGGCTGGGGCGGTTCCCCTGCACCGCCGGCAAGGTGCTCCTGATCGACAACGAACTGCACCCCGAGACGTTGGCCCACCGGCTCAAGAAGGTGGCCGTGGAGCTAGGGGTGGACAAGCCGAAGTATCACGACCGAGTGGACGTGCTATCGCTCCGCGGCCGGCTCGCGGACCTGCCGCAAATCTGCCGATGGCTCGATGCGATCCAGCCCGGCGAGTACAGCGTGGTCGCGCTCGATTCTCTCTACCGCAGTTTTCCTGAGGGCATGAGCGAAAGCGACAACGCGCAGGTGACATCGCTCTACAACTGCATCGACGCCGCAACCGGCCGGCTGGAGGCGTGCTGGGCCAACGTGCATCACAGCTCAAAGGGCAGCCAGACCGAGAAGGCGGTTACCGACGTTGGCTCTGGCGCCGGGAGTCAATCCCGAGCCGCCGACACGCATATCGTGCTCCGCCCTCACGAGGACGATGGGTGCGTCGTTCTGGAGGCCGCCGTCCGCTCCTGGGCGCCGGTCGAGCCGCTGGGCCTGCGTTGGGAGTTCCCGCTTTGGTGGCCCGACACGGGAATCGACCCCGCCGCCCTGAAGGGACGCAAGACCAAGGCCGAAGAGCGGCAGAGCGAGAAGGACGAGGCGGCCATGCAGAAAATCCGCGACAGCATTCCTCAGGGGGAAATGGTGTCGCACCGCAAACTGCGAGACGAAACCGGCTGGGGCAATGATCGGCTTAACCGCATCATCGCGCTATTGAAGGAGCGCGAAGAGATCGAGGAATCCGAGGGAGAATACCGCGGCAAACCCGTCCGCATGTTCGCCATGCCGTTTTAAGCGGGACGCCGGTCCGTCCCACTAAACAGGCCACTATCCCGCTAAGCGGTTAGTGGGACGGCTGGCCCTATAAAGGGGCCGCCAGTCCACTAGCCCGCTAAACGACGGCCCAATAGCCCAATTCCGACCGTCCCACTAAAAGCCATGACCATCAAGAGAACAATCGCGCTAAGGCTGAGCTTTAAGGCGGAGGACGAC
>JAHWKS010000713.1 GCA_019347795.1 Planctomycetota bacterium
CAGAGGTCGTATTACTGATCCTCGAAAACCAATCGAGACAGGAAGGACCGAACGACGAAGAACGTAAGATGCCGCGGTGGGACATCGCTGTCCGACCCTTGAGTTTTTGTCGTTGCTACACGCGGTGAGCAGCGGCAGGCGAGCATTCAGAGTATCCTGTCCTCTCCGCTTCTCTTAGGCACATGCGACGCGAACTTCTGCCAAGCGCTCGTGCAATCGCTCGGTCGCCAGAACGTGGCGAGCGTGATCTTTCGCATTTCATCAGAACGGCGTCGCCCAGGGACGGGTCCGCAAGCGACGGGGAGAGGGCGAGGGCATCCTTCCCAAGCTAATCGGCGAAATCCGCGCCGAGGGATCCGGGGCCTGAAACAGCCCGCAAACGCCGTCGCGACCGCCATTGCCGCGGGGCTACATTATCGCCACGTTGGCGGAGCGAAACTGAGAAAGTCCCTTCACCATACAAAAGCCCGCTCATCCGGGGATGAGCGGGCTTGCCCCCAATCGTTGACTCGTTGCTCGCGATCGATGATTCGGTTTGGCGATTTCCTCGATCAGTAGTGCGTCCCCGGCCCGGGGTCGATGTTGCCGACCATGTGCAGGTGGTTGTGGTCGATGTAAATCACTTCGGCCGCGTCCTCGTCCACCAGCGTGTGCGGCACGGGCCAGCCGACCCGCACCTTCTCGCTGTAGTAGATGGTGCACTTGTAATGGGCGTGGTGAAGCTGTGCCGGCCCGATCAGCGGGTAGACGCGGGGCGGGTCGATGTAGTCGGCGATCCGCTCTTTCAGGATCCGCACGTTGCTCCGCTGCACCTCATGGAGCAGCGGGAGTCCGCCGGCCACGGGCGAGGCCCGCTCGAAGGCCATCATCACTTCGTCGTCGCTCGGCTCGTCGATCGCGGCGGTCGGTCCGCCCGCGGTGAGCGGCCCCAAGATCGGGGCCCGGGCGTATCGCTCATGCCACCAGTGCTCCACTTCCTGCTTGTCCTGGAGGTAGGGGCTGACGGGAATCGGGATCGCCAGGGCGCCCAGATTAACGCCGCTGGAGATGCCAATGCAGCCCGTGTTCGCCAGGGCGGCGGCAGCCAACCCGAGGGCAATCGCGGCGAAGAGCGGCTTTTGGCGCATGGGTGTTTCCTCGGGGATCAACAGGCGAAGTCGCGGCGGCGCATAAAGAGCCTTCGCTAGGGTATTTATCGCGATAAGCTGGAGCGAACTTGCGGGTTTTTCAGGTTTTGCCGAAAAATTCCCCACGCCCGGCAGGCTTCCCGGGCGCCACGATTCGCTGACTGCTGAGAGGAGGCGGCGAAATCGTAAAAACTCCGCGCTCGCCGGCATCGTCCTATCTGTACCAGGGCCGACGCCTTGGCATGGGCGGTTTCGCCATCATCAATTCCTCTTCCCACGTGGGCGTTCGCAGGAACGCTCGCGATCGTTTCCACAGGTTGGCCCAGCGCCGCCAATGCGGATGGACCTCGCTGGACATTCCCGCCTGCAGGCTGTACAGGCCGGTCATGATGCTGGCTCGCGTCGGGGCGCAAATCGGGTTGACGCGAAACGCCGTGACGCGGACGCCGCAGGCCGCCATCGCGTCCATGGTCGGCGTTTGCAGGTCGGGGCTTCCATAGCAGCTCGCATCGCCGTACCCCTGATCGTCCGAAATGATGAGCACGATGTTCGGCCGCTCTTCGGCCAGGCATGGCAAGGCGGCGCCGGCGAGCGCAAGCGCGGCAGCCATCGGCAGGATCGATAGCGATTTGCGCTTCATAAAAGGGATCCTTATCGGCGTACTTCGGGATTCTCAGCCGCTGTCTCCGCGGGAGCGGGCAGGGCTTCGGCGGCGGCGGGCAGAAGCGTCTCCAGAAGCGCGCGGCCGGTTTCGGATTCGTCGCAGACGATAGCCGCGGCGCCCGCTCGGCGGAGCGGGGCGATGCTCGCCTGGTAGCGGCAGCGGGCGATGATCGCGCAGTTGCGATTGATCCGCCGGGCCGCAACCACGATCCGCCGCGCGGCCCGGTCGTCGGGAATGGTGACCACCAACAACCGGCACTGCTCGATTCCCGCCCGGTGCAGGACCTCGGCGTCGGTCGCGTCGCCGGTGATGTTGCGAAAGCCCTGCTGCGCGAACGGATACAGATTGACGGGGCTGAGGTCAACGACGCAGACGTCGCCGCCGGCGGTTTCCAACAGCGACGCCGCCTTGTGCCCCGCCGGCCCGAGACCCACCACGATCGACTGCACGCTCTCCTGCGGAAGCAGCCCGCCGCGGGATTCGTCGTGCGATTCCTCCGGCTCCGGCTCGGTGAAGCGCAGCCCCGTCTTGAGCAACTGGGGCGTGAGGATCAGGGTGCCCAAGGCGATGAAGAGCACGCGGTTATAGTCGAGCGGCGAGAGCACCTCGTGCCGAAGCCCTTCATTGAGCAGCACGAAGGAAAACTCGCCGAGCTGCGCCAGTCCCAGACCCATCCCCAGCGCGCTTCGCCATTTCAACCCGACCAGCCGCAGCGCCGCGCCGCCGGCGATCGTCTTACAAAGGATGACGCCCGCCAGCACAAAGATGGTGGCCACCGGCTCGGCGAACAGCACCGAGGGACGCAGCAAGGTTCCCAAGCTGACGAAGAACACGGCCGCGAACGACTCCCGGAACGGCAGGATCAGGGCATCGATCTGCGCGCTGAGCCGCGTGCCGCTGAGGACCAGCCCCGCGGCGAAGGCGCCCAGCGCCGCCGGCAGCCCGGCGATCGTGGCGCCCAGGCACATCGCCATCAGCACCGTCAGCGTGAAGAGGACCGCCAGCTCGGCGCTTCGCAGTCCGGCGATGAGCGGAACCAGCCATCGCCGCATGACGAAATGGGCGCCCCACACCACCGCGATGAAGGCCAGCGATTTGAGTCCCAGGATTGAGAACTCGCGAACCCCGGCCGCATCACCGGCGCCGGTCAACAGCGGGATGAGAAGGATCATCGGCGCCAGCGCCACATCCTGAAACAACAAGACGCCGATCGCCCGCCGTCCGTGCGGCGACGCGGTGGCGCCCCACTCGGCCAGCGCCTTGAACACCAGCACCGTCGAGCTGAACGCCACCGCCCACCCGATCAACAGCGCCGTCCGCCAGTTCATCTCGGGATCCCACACCAGGCAGAATCCCATCACCGGGGCGGCCACCAGCACCATCTGCACGCTTCCGCCCAGGAGGAAGAAGCGGCTCATGCGGGCGATCTCTTCGAGCGTGAACTCGATGCCGATGGCGAACAACAGGAGCAGCGCGCCGATGCTGGCCAGGTCCTCCATCTCATGCTCGCCGTGGCCGATCAGCCCGAGGATCCCCTCGCCGACGATCGCCCCGGCCACCAGGTAGCCCACCAGCAGCGAGACGCCGAACCGTTTGCAGATCATCCCCGCACCCAGCCCCGCGGCCAGGATCAAGAGCACATCGCGAGCAATTTCAGCAGCGGGCATGATGCGTAATATATGAAAGGATCACTCGTCACCAAACAGGGGACGCCGCCGCCGTTTGCCGCCACGTGCGCCGCTGGACTGGGTACACTAATCGCTTCTCGAACATGCAGGGTGATCCGCGAAAGCATGAGCGAAGCAACTTATCCCGGTTTTCAACTGGAGCAGGCGGTTCGGGACATCGCCGAGTACTGCCGGCTTGCGGAGTCGAAGGTGCGCGGCGCCGCGGCGCTGTTGGAGGAGGGGAACACGCTCCCCTTCATCGCCCGGTATCGCAAAGAGGCGACCGGGGGGTTCGATGAGCAGCAGCTTGCGGCGGTCGAGGACGCGCTGAGCTACTTCCGCGAACTGGCGGACCGCAAGGTCACCGTGCTCAAGACGATCGACGAGC
>JAHWKS010000714.1 GCA_019347795.1 Planctomycetota bacterium
TTCGTGGAAGATGGCCTCGACCGGGCACTCGGGCACGCAGGCCTCGCAGTCGATGCACTCTTCGGGGTGGATGTAGAGCATCTTCTCCCCTTCGTAGAAGCATTCGACGGGGCAGACCACCACGCAGTCCGTGTATTTGCAGGCAAAGCAGGGTTGAGCGACGACGTGAGTCATAAGAGCAATCTCCTCCAGGTGTTCGCCACGGGCGAAACCGACGCCAAGTATTTTAATGAGAAGGGTTTGCGAGAGGCATATTCCCCTACTTCTGAGCATCCTAGTGAGCGCCAAAAAAACTGTCAAGCGGGTTGCCGACGCGACGCCGCGGGCGTCAGGGCGTTGCGCTTTTCGAAGATGCACAGGTATTTACGACGGGCCTCCGAGCCCGTCGAGTGACACCTTCATTGAAGACGGCCGCGGAGGGCCGTCGTACCGGCGGGCGTGACGGGCGCCAAATCGCTTGCTTCAGACCGACCCCCCACCTAGAATAAACAGACGGCCGAGCATCTACGCGAGGCGGCTTTTCTTTGCGGGCACAGATCGTCTTTACGTACTCCGCGATGAGGCGCCACGAGTGGCACTTTCAGCGAAAGACCGCAACCTTCTCCAGCGCTGTCTCGCCCGCCGGCCGGGAGCCTGGGAGGAGTTCGTCAATCGCTTTCTCGGATTGGTCGTGCACGTGATCAATCATACGGCCATGTCGCGTTCCCTGACCCTTGTTCAGGACGAACGGGAAGACCTGGCTGCGGAGGTGTTTCTCACCTTGGTCAGCAACGACTTCGCCGCGCTGCGGCGGTTCCGCGGCGACAGCAGTCTGGCGACGTACCTGACCGTCATCGCCCGCCGCGTGGTGGTGCGGGAGCTGTTGAAGCGCAAGCCGGCGCTGCCGAGCCATCGCAGCGAGGACGAAGCCGCGGGACGCAACGGCGAAGGCGCCGTTGAGCATGCGGCGGATCCGGCGGCCGGCGCCGAGGTCGAGCGGCTCAACAACCGCGATGAAATCGAGCGGCTCCTCGAGGGCCTTGACGGCGACGAGGCCGAGGTCGTGCGGCTCTATCACCTGGAAGGCAAGAGCTACCGCGAGATCAGCGCGGAAGTCGGCATCGCCGAGAACAGCGTCGGACCCACGCTCACCCGCGCCCGGGCCAAAATGCGGCAGGTGAAGGCCGAGGCCGACACGTCTACTTAGCCTCCGCGAGCGACTCTTCCTCTTGTTGGCCTTCCTCCCGTTGCGGCGGCGTTGATTTCGCGTGCAGGCATGGCGCCAGAGGCTGCGCTTCCTCGCGGCGCCAGAGGCGCTTGAGGCGAGGCCAGAGGCGCTCGTATCCGAGCACCAGCGGGTTGCCCCACACGCGGCTTGTGCTCAGCAGCACGCGGCTCACGGTGTACGAGCGTGTGGCCCACTTGGCGTTCGCTTCGCTGAGCACGCCTAACGTGTCGAGGATGCGATACGACGAATCTGCGAAGTATCGCGGCAACTGGAGATAGCACAGCACCTGGCCCGGGCTGGCGTTGCGATACTCGGGATCGAAGGCGATCTTGTGCGAGTGAAACACGCCTTTCGCGGCGTAGCCCAAGTCGCCGGCGATCGGACGGCCGTCGAGCTCCAGAAACAACGCTTCGAACTCGCCGGTCTCCGCCAGGCGCCGGACCTGGCGGTCGAAGAAGTCGAACATGCCGGGGGTGCGCAGAATCGACGTGCCCGCCTCCCCCTTCCAACTTTTGTCTTCGATTCCGCAGAACGTTCGCAGCGTTTCGCTCGCTTCGTCCGGGGTGAAGTCGCATTGACGCCGCATGTTTACTAAGCCCTCCGACTTGAGCCTGCGAAGCGACTTCCGCATCGCGCGGCGGTGATTGCCCGACCAGGTTGACTCATACGCCGCCCAGTCGCGCCCCACGTCCACCAGCCCGACGTCGAACTGCCGCCGCCCGGCGGTCCGCAGCCCCCGCATGTCGAGCGCCCCCCGCAGCGACCGCCAAGCGATCGTCTCGACGTTTACCCCCTCGGCGACGATCACCGGCCACGGGAGCTTGCCCAATCCGGCGGCGAGCTGACCCATCGCCGCCGGCGCGTCGGCGGAAGTGTCCAGCAGCAACTCGCCCGCCGAGGACCAGCAGTTTCCCGGAACGCGGGCGACGCCGCCTCGCCCCGCGACGATCGGCAGCGCGGCCAGCAGCCGATCCTCGCTCTCGACAACCACAGCCGCGAACCGCCGGCGCGGCGCGAAGTGCTCGACCCATTGGGCGAGCGTCTCCGCCCGCAGCACCGGAAGCGTCGCCTCGCTGCGCAGCCAGAGGTCGTCCCACCGCTGAGCGTCGGCCCGCAGGTCGGCCAGCGATTTATATCGCACAAGTTGCATCTCACGTCGCCTTTCATGAAATATCGTCTGCTCTGCAACTATGGCATGGCCCGATAGGCTCCATCGCTCCCGCGCGTCGGCGCATTCGCCATAACCGGACCGAAGCCGAACGTTGCCTCATCGTGCGGCCGGCGCGATAATCAGATTCCCTACTTTCCGAGCCGCCTTGCATGCACGAAACATCGTTGAGCCTGCTGGACCGCGCGTGCCGGCGGGAGGATGCCGATGCGTGGGACCGCCTGGCGGGGCTGTACGCGCCGCTTTTGCGCGGCTGGCTGCGGCGGTTGGGCGTGCAGGATTCCGACGCCGACGATCTGACGCAGGAGGTGCTGCTGGTGGTGATGCGGGAGCTGCCGGCGTTCGAGCACAACCGCCGGCCGGGCGCCTTCCGCCGCTGGCTGCGGATGATCCTCGTTCACCGGGTGCGCGACTTCTGGAAAAGGCGCCGGCGTTGGCCCGCCGCCACCGGGGCCACGAGCTTTCAGGAGCAGCTCGATCAGCTTGCCGACGACGAGGCGGAACTAAGCCGCCAGTGGGAGCGCGAGCACGACGAGCACGTGATGGACCAGCTCATCGAGTCGGTCCGTCCCCGCTTCGCGCCGCAGACGTGGCAGGCGTTTCACCTGCAGGTGATGGAAGGACGCCGGGCGGACGACGTGGCCGAGGAGCTGGACCTTTCGCTCAGCTCCGTCTACGTCGCCAAGTCCCGCATCCTGGCCGCCCTTCGCCGCGAAGCAGACGGGCTGATCGATTGAGCGGGTGGGGACGATAGATTTTTTTGGAAACCGGAGTAAGGATCGGCCGTACTCCGCACTACCCTTACATACCACCTCGCGCATCGTTTAACCGCGTGCCCCAACGGGCCGCGCGACCCGACGCTCAAGCGCCGCCGCCACGCGCGACCCGCTCACGTCGCGGTTAAACGATGAACCACCACAAGCATGACTCGCATGAACGCTCAATTGATCCATCCGAACCGAGATGCGTTGGAGGCGTTTGGGCTGGGCAAGCTCGATGAGAATGACGCCGACTTCGTCGAGCAGCACCTCGGCGAGTGCCCGGCGTGCTGCGAGACGCTCCTGGAGCTGCAGGATGACACCTTCGTGGAACTGGTGCGCAGCCGTGAGCGTCGCCAGGCCGACGAGGCGACAAAGGGCGGGCGCGGCGCTATTCCGCCGGAGCTGCAGGATCACCCGCGTTACCGCGTGCTCAAGCTTCTGGGCCGCGGCGGGATGGGGGATGTGTATCTGGCGGAGCATCGCCTGATGAACCGTCCGGTGGCGTTGAAGGTGATGAAGCCTCGGCTGATGCGGGACGCCCGCGCCGTGGAGCGGTTCCGCCGCGAAGTGCAGGCGGCGGCGCGGCTGGCTCATCCGCACATCGTCGCCGCCTACGACGCCGAGCAGGCCGGCGATCTGCACATCCTGGCGATGGAGCACGTCGCGGGCATCGACCTCGCGGAGCACGTCCGCCGCCACGGCC
>JAHWKS010000715.1 GCA_019347795.1 Planctomycetota bacterium
TCAGCGTCGGCGCCTGCTCCAGGACGGAAATGGTGGCTTGCTCAGTCGTGGTCATGGCGGGTCCTCTCTGTTTGGAGGGCGAAGATGAGGTTCGGGCGGGCGGCGTGATGCCGATCGGAGGCGAATGACGGGCGATCGAAACCGGCGCCCGGCGGCGTCCCCAGTTTCCGGGACGCTCGTCAAACCGGCCGGGGACCTGACCGCCGCAATGGCCGCAGCGATCGCCCTTTAGCTGATAGGCGCCTAACTCGTACCAGTCGCGCTGGATCAGCAGCTTATCGCAATGCGGGCAGTACGTGCTCTGATGCGTTTCATTGTGGACGTTCCCCACGTAGACAAACTTGAGCCCCTGCCGCTTCGCCGTCTCGTATGCCCGCAGCAGCGTCTCAACCGGCGTATGAGGCCGATCCATCATCTTGAAGTCCGGGTGAAATGCACTGAAGTGGACCGGCGTGTCGTCGCCGATGTGCTCCAGCACCCAATCGCACATCTGACGGAACTCATCGTCCGTGTCGTTGGCGTCGGGGATCACGAGGTTCGTGATCTCGAACCAGACATCGGTTTCCTTCTTCAGCCACTCCAGCGTGTCGAGCACCGGCTGCAGGTGCGAGAGCGTAAGCTGGTAGTAGAACTTCTCCGTGAACGCCTTGAGATCGACGTTGGCCGCGTCCATGTGCTCGTAGAACGCCCCGCGGGCTCGCGGCGTGATGTAGCCCGCGGTGACCGCAACCGACTTCACGCCCACGGCCCGGCAGGCCTTGGCCGTGTCGATGGCGTACTCGGCCCAGATCACCGGATCGTTGTACGTGAAGGCGACGCTGCGGCAGCCCAGCTCCTGAGCCGCCCGGGCGATCGTCTCGGGCGTCGCCTGCTCGCTCAAAAGGGCCACTTCCCGGGCCTTAGAGATGTCGTGGTTCTGGCAGAACTTGCACCCCAGATTGCAGCCGGCGGTGCCGAACGAAAGGACGCTCGTCCCCGGGTAAAAATGGTTCAGCGGCTTCTTCTCGATCGGATCGATGCAGAACCCGGTGCTGCGGCCGTAGGTGTTGAGCACCATTTGCCCGTCGCGGTTCTCGCGGACGAAGCAGAAGCCGCGGTCCCCCGGCTTGAGATGGCAGTCGCGGGGACAAAGATCGCACACGATGCGATTGGAACCCTCGAGTTCGTGCCACCAACCGCCCAGGCGCGAGCCGTCGGGGAGAATTCCATCGGCGGGGGGAAGATCGACTTGACGTAAAACGCTGGGCATAAGCAAACGCGAAAGGTTAGCTGCTATGGTATTGTGAAAAGAAGGGGGAGTTGTTCCCAGACGCAGGATGGGGCAAAATCTCCAAAACGTGCGAAGTTCTGAAGGTTTTTGCGTCTTGTAGCGGAATGTCTCGGCGGAGCGGTTGCTCCCGTTACTCACTCTGGGAGAGATTCACCCGATGAAGAGGCTTTATTCATTATTGTGCCTTGCGGTGCTCGCGGCAAACGGTTTCGCGGGCGAGAAGGACGAAGCGGGCTGGATCCGCCTGTGGGACGGCAAGACCTTCGAAGGCTGGAAGGCGAGCGAAAACACCGAGTCGTGGAAGATCGAAGAAGGCGCCATCGTGGCCGACGGCCCGCGGAGCCACCTGTTCTACGTCGGCGACGAGAAGCCCTTCGACGACTTCGAGTTCGAGTGCGAGGTGAAGACCACCCCCGGCAGCAACGCCGGCATCTACTTCCACACCAGGTTCCAGGACACCGGCTGGCCGAAGTACGGGTACGAGATCCAGGTGAACGCCACGCACGGCGACCCGAAGAAGTCGGGCAGCCTTTACGGCGAGGCGAACGTAAGCGACCCGCCGATCAAAGACGGCGAATGGTACACGCAGACGATTATCGTCCGGGGGAACCATATCATCAGCAAGATCAACGGCGAGACGGTCGTCGATTACACCGAGCCGGAAGGAAAGAAGCCGTTCTCGGCCGACTTCGAGCGCCGCCTGGGCGAAGGCACGTTCGCCTTCCAGGCTCACGACCCCGAGAGCAAAGTCTACTTCCGCAACATCCGCGTGAAGCGGCTGCCGTAGCAGTCGCTCGGGCAATCGGCGAGCGGGGGCGTCAGCCCCCTGATGGGCTCACGACGGATGCCGACTTCATCAGGGGGCTCACGCCCCCGCTCGCCCACACACGCCGAGGGATCGCCTTGTCCAGCACCGCAGGAAACGCCCCCCTCCCCGAAACGTCCGAACTGAACGTCGAGGTTCGGCCGCAGACGCTGCGCGGATTTCAGGACTTGCTGCCCCCCGATATGCTCGCGCGGGATTGGGTGGTTGCGCGGATCAAGAAGGTCTACGAGCGGTACGGCTTTCAGCCGCTCGACACGCCGGTGCTGGAGAGCCTGGCCGCGCTTGTCGGCACGGGGGGCGAAGAGACCAACAAGCAGCTCTTTCGCTTAAAGACGCCCGAGGGGGAGCCGATCGCGATGCGGTTCGACCTAACGGTCCCCTTTGCCCGGCTGATCGCGCAGTACCCGGAGCAGTTGAAGCTCCCTTTCCGCCGCTACCACATCGGTCCCGTGTTTCGAGCGGACGATCCGGCGCCGGGGCGGTTCCGCCAGTTCACGCAGTTGGACATCGACGCGGCCGGCTCTTCCTCGGTGGCGGTGGACGCGGAGATGATCGCGGCCATGTGCGAGGTGCTCCGCGAGATCGGCCTGAATAACGCCAACGTCGCCGCAGGCCGACCGCAGGAGTTTCTGGTCAAGATCAACAATCGCAAGCTGGTGGACGCGCTCCTGGAAGGCTGCGGCATCGGCGAACTCGAGCGGCACAAGCACGTGCTGCGGGTGGTGGATAAGCTCGACAAGGTCGGTCTCGACGAAGTCCGCAAGGAGCTGGGGGAGGGGCGGATCGACACGTCGGGCGACCGGATTCGCGGCGTGGGGCTCTCGGCCGATGTGATCGATCAGATCATCGCGTTTGTTGAAATTCACGAAGCGACGCGGGAAGCGACGCTGGAGACACTGGCCGCCCGGCTGCCTAAGTCGGATGCGAGCTCCGCCGCTCTCGCGGAGATGCGCGAGTTGGCGACGTGTCTCGACGCCCTCGCGGTTTCGCAGCGGGATGCGGTGTTTGATCCCAGCCTCGCCCGCGGGTTGGATTATTACACCGGTCCGGTGTACGAGGCGATTCTCCCCGCCGCGAAGGTCGGTTCGGTGATGGGGGGCGGCCGCTATGACGGGCTGATCGCCCGCTTTTCGGAAGAGCCGGTTCCCGCCGCCGGCGTCTCGGTGGGGCTTGATCGGCTCATCGCGGGGTTGCAGGCGGCGGGCAAGCTGCAACCGGCCGACAGCTCGGTGCAAGTGCTGATCGTCACGATGCCGGGCGTGCCGCAGCCGGAGACGCTTCGGCTGGCGGCCCAGTTGCGGCAGGCGGAAATCTCCACCGTCGCCTACTTTGGCCAGGGCAAGCCCCGTCCGCGGGATCAGTTCTCCTACGCCAACCGCTACGAGATCCCCGTGGCGGTAATCCTCGGCGAAGACGAAGTCAAGCGCAACGTCGTCTCGGTAAAAAACCTTCGCTTGGGCGAATGGCTGCGGCGCAATATCACCGACAACGAGGAATATCGAATGCGCGCTCGCGAGGCGCAGGTCGAAGTGTCACGCGATCAACTCATCGAAACGGTTCGGAAGATGCTTGCGTGGACGCCGGAGCAGGAGCAGGCGGGACAGGAGGCGAAGTAGCGGAGCCCCGCGGCTGATCGCGCTTGAGTTCATTCCATGTCCCAACATCGCAAACGCCTGCGTGATCCGCTGCGGTACACGCTCACGGAGCTGGAAGACGACGACTGGGGACCGCCGACGTTCGAT
>JAHWKS010000716.1 GCA_019347795.1 Planctomycetota bacterium
TGCGATGCTCCAAATGCCGCCGGAATTCTGGCCGATGATAGTCGTGCCGGCCTTACCTTTGGCGCCTGCGGCGCCGATTCGCCCGAGGCGCTCCAGCGAGGGAGAAGCACGATGACCGATTCGCTCCACCCCCGAGAGATCCGGACGCTCGTCCTGAGCACCTTCCGCCAACTGGGCGCCGCGTCGTTTGCGGAGTCGGACTTCGACGAGACGCTCCTGGTCCGCGACGGCCGCTGTACGGCCCGCTCCTACCGCGTGGATGATTTCTTCGCCATGTGGCTGATCGAGGTGGGCCTGTTGCAGTTCTATGACGCCGAAGGGGACATGGTGCTCCTGATCAACCTGCTCGAGGAAGCGTCGCCGCAAAAATTGGCCGCATAGCGGCGGCCTCTTGTTGTTATTCGCCGACTTGCCGGTAAACTACGCCTACGCCGCGGCGCCTCCGCTGCGCCGTCGCGAGGCATTCTCTACCGGCTTTCTTTGCGAGGTCTGGCGATATGAACGGCAAGAAGTTCAACGTGGCGATCATCGGGTTGGGGTTCGGCGCTGAGTTCATCCCCATCTACCAGAAGCATCCCCTGGCCGAAATGTACGGCGTGTGCCGCCGCAACGAGGCCGAGATGAACGAGGTGGCCGATCACTTCGGCATCGAGAACCGCTTCACTCGCTATGAAGACGTGCTGGCCGATCCGAAGGTCGATTTCGTCCACATCAACAGCCCTATTCCCGATCATGCGCCGATGTCGCTGCAGGCCCTCGACGCCGGGAAGCACGTGATGTGCACCGTGCCGATGGCGACCACCATCGACGAGTGCCGGCAGATCGTGGAGAAGGTGAAGCAGACCGACCTCAAGTACATGATGGCGGAAACGGTGGTCTACAGCCGCGAGTTCCTGTTCATCAAAGAGATGTACGAGAAGGGGGAGTTGGGCAAAATCCAGTACATGGCCGCCTCGCACCCGCAGGACATGGACGGCTGGCCTGAGTATTGGGAGCGGATGATCCCCATGCACTACGCCACGCACGTGGTCAGCCCCGTGCTGGGGCTGGTGAAGGGGCGGGCCGAGTACGTCTCCTGTTTCGGCTCGGGCGCCATCCGCGACGAGCTGGCGAAGAAGTCGGGCAACCGCTACGCCGTCGAGTCGTGCCACCTGAAGATCAAAGACTCGGATGTGTCGGCCCACATCTGGCGGTTCCTCTTCGACACCGCCCGCCAGTACCGCGAGTCGTTCGACGTCTACGGCACGAAGAAGAGCTTCGAGTGGGCGCTCGTCGAGGGGGAGGAGCACGTCCTCCACACCGCCAAGAAGCCCGAGCCGGAGATCCCGTCGCGGGTGAAGGTCCCCGACTACGCGCATCTCTTGCCGGAGGAGATTCGCGAGTTCACGGCCACCATCCAGGACGCCGAGCATCTCTCGTTCATCCAAGGCGCCGGCCACGGCGGCTCGCACCCGCACCTGGCGCACGAGTTCCTCTCCGCCCTGGCTGAGGACCGCGACCCCTGGCCCAGCGCCTCGCTGAGCGCCAACTGGACCTGCGTGGGGATCTGCGCCCACCAGTCCACCGAGAAAGGCGGCGAGATTGTGCGATTGCCGGAGTTTACCTTGGAGTAGACTTGAGGGAATGGGTTTCTGCGTCAGCGGCGAATAATAATTGACCTGAAGCCGGCGATCGCGGTATCATTTTGGTCGATGGGAGTGGAATCCATGTTGAGCGACTATTCAGAAATCCACCTGTTTCACCAATTCCTTGGCGAGCGTCTCCAGAACTACTCCCCTGGCGTTACGCCGGAAGAGGCCGTGGAGGATTTTCGTTCCTACCAAGCTGAGCTGGAACGCTGCCGGCGAGAAATTGAACCGGCACTAGAGCGGAGTCTACGCGGTGAAACTCGCCCATTCGACGTGGAGCAATTCGAGGCGCGCGTTATCCAGCGGCTCGCGGAAAAGGGAATCGTAGATTAATGCCTCGGGTTTCGCTTGACGCCTTGGCGGAAAACGACCTCGCGAAGATAGCGAACTACATTGGGAAACCAACCATAGTCCTGAGGCCGCTCGTCGTCTCATCCGCGGCTTGAACGCCAAGTTTCAACTTTATGCATCTCAGCCCCGCTCGGGCCAAGCCCGTCCCGATCTTGGCGAGGACGTGAGAGTCTTTTCGCACAGTCGTTACGTCGTGATTTACCGTCCCCTTGACGATGGCATCGATGTACTGCGCGTGTTTCGCGGTGAGCAGGACTTCGCACGCTTATTCCACGCGAAACCCAGTGAATGAAGGCAAAGTCAACTCCCGAGACGTGGAGCAAGACCGGCAGGTTCAAGCGAGCGACTTCGCTGCCGAATGGCGCGGGAATTGCCATTGCCCAACGCGGGCTGTTGCGATTGTTCTGGTTCCTGATGCTCGTGCCGTCGGATGCTGATTGCGGTCGCTTTAATCTTCGTCTTGGCGCTCTTGGCGCCGGCGGCGCATCGCGTCTTCGGCGATTATGTGGGTTGGGCGCTGGCGGCGCCGGTGTGTGCGGTCGCGGGGTTCTTCGGGGCCTATGTTCCCGCGGTTACGGGCGGGCGCACGTTCGATGCACGGTGGGATTGGGCGCCGCAGCTCGGCGCGGCGGTCTCGTTTCACCTCGATGGCTTGAGCCTCCTGATGGCGTTGCTCATCCTCGGCATCGGCGTGCTGGTCACGGTCTACACCGGCAGTTATCTCCGCGGCCATGAGGCGCGGGGCGTCTTCTTCGCCTGGCTGCTATTGTTCATGGGCTCGATGCTGGGGCTGATCCTGGCGGACAACCTGGTGGCGCTCTACGTGTTTTGGGAGCTGACGACCATCAGCTCATTTTTGCTGATTGGCTTTGAGCACCAGCGGGCGGAAGCCCGCGCGGCGGCGTGGCAGGCGCTCATCGTCACCGCCGGGGGAGGACTGGCGCTGTTGGCGGGGCTGTTGATGCTGGCCCACGTCGGCGGCAGCTATGAGCTGTCGGAGCTGCGGCTCGGCGCCGACGCGATTCGCGGCGATCCGCTCTACGAGGCGATCCTGGCTCTGGTGCTGATCGGCGCCTTCGCCAAGTCGGCGCAGTTTCCGTTTCATTTCTGGCTGCCCGCGGCGATGGAGGCCCCTACGCCCGCCAGCGCGTACCTGCACTCGGCGACGATGGTCAAGGCGGGCGTGTACCTGCTCGCCCGCATGTTTCCCCTGTTGGGCGGGACCGACGTTTGGCTGTGGATCGTCGCCCCGATCGGCGCGGTGACGATGGTTCTCGGCGGCTGGCTCGCCTTTCACGCTCGCGACCTGAAGCAGGTTCTCGCGTTCTCGACGATCACGATGCTCGGCTGGATGACGATGCTCTTGGGCGTGGGAACCGAGAAAGCGATCGCCGGCGCCGTGTCGATGCTGCTGGCCCATGCACTTTACAAGGGGGCGCTGTTCCTTGTGGCCGGCGCCGTGGACCACGAATCCGGAACGCGGGACATCGAGCGGCTCGGCGGACTGCGGCGCAAAATGCCGCTCACGGCGACCGCCGCCGGATTGGCGGCGCTCTCGATGGCGGGGATCGCCCCCACAATCGGCTTCATCGCCAAAGAGACGGCGCTGGAGGCTATGGAGAAATCAGCCCGGCCGGTGCTGGGGGTGGGAGTGGTGATGATCGCCGGGATGCTGATGGTCGCCGTGGCTGCGATCCTGGTTATTCGGCCGTTCTTGGGGACGGAAACATCCGACGCACGACAAGCGCACGAGGCGCCGCAGGGCCTCAAGGCGCCGGCGATTAATATAGCGATAGCCCGCGCCCAGAGGCCCACCGGCGCCACAAATGCTGGCGCCGCCCCTTAATGCCCCGAGCATA
>JAHWKS010000717.1 GCA_019347795.1 Planctomycetota bacterium
AGCTGGTGCAGATCGCGGAATCGGCGTGGGTGGCCAACATGGTTGCGCAGGCGGGGACCCGGGTCACGAAACACGGCCCGCCGATCCGCTATCCGGCGCTGCGGGAGTGCTTGAGGCAGCTCGCGGCCGAGGCGAAGAACGTGAACGCGTCAGTGCACATGCCTCGACTCGGGTGCGGCCTCGCAGGAGGCAAGTGGGAGGAAGTCGCTCGGCTCGGCGGGCGTCGAGGTCTACGTGTATGACCTTTAGCTTTGCTCGACGCAGGGGAAGCCTGGCTGATCGACTGAATCGGTCGACTATGCCGCTTTTCGCGTGAGGAGTAGCGAATTCGATGGTCCACCGCCTTCTCTTGTCCGCTTCGCTGTGTATAACGGCGTCCGTCGCCGCCGCCGCTGAACGTCCAAACGTCGTCATTATCTTGGCCGACGACCTCGGGTATCGGGCCATCGGCTGCTACGGCGGCCCCGTGAAGACGCCGGCGATGGACGCGCTGGCGGCCAAGGGAGCGCGCTTCACCGACTTCTACCGGGTGATGATCCAATCCTTGGGGGCTGCGAACCCCTCACGGCCTTCGCCATAGGGGCCGACGCCGGGCTTCCGCCAGGCGCCGAACTCGCGGAGGCGCGCGCGGAGCCGGGCGACGATCTCGGGCTGCTGGGCGGCAAGATCATTGGATTCGGCGGGGTCGGCGGCGAGGTCGTAGAGTTCGACTTCCGGCGCTTCGCGCGGCTTCGGCGTGAAGAAGTCGCCTTTCGCCACGAGTTTCCATTTCCCATCATGAACGGAGGCGTGTGCGTCGGCGGCTTGATCGAGATAGGAGAACCACCACCGCTCCGGCAGTGGCGCTTCGCCTCGCAGGGCGGGGAGGACATTGACGCCGTCGAGATTGGCGGGCGGTTCGATTCCCGCAACGGCCAGCAACGTGGGCAGCACGTCGATGTACCCGATGCGGCCGTCAAAGCGGCCGCCCCCCGTCAGTCCGCCGGCAGGCCAGCGGACGGCGGCGCACACGCGTGTGCCGCCTTCATACACCGTGAGCTTGCCGCCGCGCCAGGCGCCGTTACTGCTGCCGACTCGGGGAATCCCGCCGTTGTCGCTGAAAAACAGCACCAGCGTGTTGTCCGCATCCGAACGCGCTTCCACGGCGGCGAGGATGTGGCCGACCGCCTGGTCCAGGGAGTCCACCATGGCCGCGTAGGCGCGGCGGTTGGGCATTCCGAGCTGTGCGTATTTCGCGAGGCCCGCCGGCTTGGCCTGATAGGGGGCGTGCGGCGCGTTGAACGGCACGTAGAGAAACCACGGCTCGTCCTCGGGGGCCTGGCGGATGAAACGCACGGCCTCGGTCCCGAGCAGGTCGGTGGAGTAACCTTTCTCGCGCACGCTTTCGTCGTCATGGTGCCAGTCAAGCTGCCCCTCCCGCTCGTGCGTAAAGTAGTCGATCGCGCCGTTGTAGTGGCCGTAGAACCGCGTGAAGCCGTGGTTGAGCGGGAGGAACTCGCGGCGCGCGTGGCCGAGGTGCCATTTGCCCACGATGCCCCGCGGCGCGTGGCCCGCCGTGGCCAGCAGTTCGGGCAGTGTGTTCTCCTCCGGCGGCAAGCCATAGCGCGACCAGGGGGGCACGACGGCCCGCATCATGCCGAACCGCAGCGGCCAGCGGCCGGTCATCAATCCCGCGCGGGTCGGCGAGCACATCGGGCAAGCGCGAAAGTCACCCAGTGTGACGCCGGTCGCGGCGAGGTGATCGAGGTTCGGCGTGGCGATGACCGTCCCGCCGTTGAAGCCGACGTCCGCAAAGCCCAGATCATCGGCGACGATCACGAGGATGTTGGGCTGTGCGGCTTGTGCAGGGTCCGCCGCGGCGAGGGACTTTACGCTGCAAACGCTCATCATCGCGGCGACAATCAGGAGCGCGAGGCGCAGGCGCGACATGGGCTGGATGTGGTGAAGCTTCATAACGCAAATCGTAAAGCGGTCATTGATGGAGATGCTTTTGATGAGGTCCCCATTGTCGTCACGGTCAAGCGTGTAATCAATCCACCAATGGTGAAGGCCCGATTGAAAACCGGCGGCGAGGGGCGGGGCAAAGGATTTGCGAGTTCGCCGCACGCAAGTTGAGCGCAAAGCGTTGCTCGTCAAGCACTTGCAAAAGGGCCTTGCGCTACACTTAGGATCCAGTGGGGCAACCCGTGCAGGTTCGACTCCTGTCATCCCCACTTTCTTGCGTCGTGCTCCGCGGGTGCGCCGCCGGCGGGGTTCGCCAGCGCGGTTGTCGCGGTTGCCGGGGAATCATACCATTAGGTGGCGTTTTGGATTCCCGTGACGGCGAGGTTTGCGATGCACCATCCGGTGCGGCGGCTGTTTCCTTATCTTGCGGCGGCGCTGGCGGTTGCGTCGCTGGCGTGGGCGGTCACGTTTGGGACGCTGCCCCCGGCCGACTTCTCGTTCAATAACGGCGATGAGGTCAAAACGGTCGACCCCGCCAAGGCCGAAGGCTCCCCGGAGCATCGCATCCTGGAGTCGCTGTACGAAGGGCTGCTGCGGCAGACGCCGATCGCGGAAGAGCCGGGTGAAGACGGGCTGATGCCGATGGCGCCGCGGCGGGGAGTTGCGGAGTATCCGCCGGAAATCTCGGAAGACGGCAGGACCTACACGTTCACGATTCGCCCCGAGGCCCGCTGGAGCAACGGTCGGCCGATGACCGCCCACGACTTCGTCTGGTCGTGGCGCCGCACGCTGCATCCGGAGACCGCCTCGCAGTATTCGTATCAGCTTTATTACCTGGTCGGCGCCGAGGCATATAACAAAGGCGCCGTGGAAGTCGGCGATCAGGTGGAGGTGGAGTACGGCCCGCGGAAGTTCGACTTGCAGCCCTTTCCCCGGGCGACCATGGCCTACGGCGTGCTGCGAGAGATCATCAAGCCGCCGGAGCCGCAGATTGCGGAGGACGCGCCGGAAGAGGTGAAGGAGGACTTGCTTGCGGACTGGAAGGAGGGGTGGATCTATCGCGTTGAAACAAATGCGGAAAGCGGGACGGCGAGCGATGGGAAAGGCGGGGGTCGCGTGCGATTCTTCGTCAAGGGGCTCGCGCCGGAGTACGACGTGAGCCTCGACGACAAAGACGTCGAGCCGCTGCGTTCGATCCTGCCGCACTTTGAAGCCACCGTGGGGGCCGAGGCGGTGAACGACGACACGCTGGTCGTCACGCTCAAAAGCCCCACGCCGTTCTTTCACCACCTGGTGGCCTTCTACACGTTGTATCCCGTGAATCGCGAGTGCGTGGAAACGCACGGGCCGGATTGGGTGAAGCCGGAGAACATCGTCACCAACGGGCCGTTCCTGCTGCACGCGCGGCGACTGCGGGATCGCATCCGGCTGGTGAAGAATCCGCAGTATTGGGGCGCGGATGAGGTGAGCCTGGAGGTGGTGGACGCGATGCCGGTGAAGTCGGAGACAACCGCGCTCAACATGTACCTGGAGGGACAGCTCGACTGGATCATCACCGTTCCCAACACGATCATTCCCATCCTTAAACAGCGGCCGGACTTTAAGGACGCCCCGGCGCTGATCACGTACTTCTATCGCTTGAACGTCGATCGGCCGCCGCTGGATGATGTGCTGGTGCGGCGGGCGCTGAATGCGGCGATGAACAAGCGGGAGATCGTCGAGCAGGTGACCCGCGCGGGGCAATTGCCGGCGCGCGCGCTGGTGCCGCCGGGCATGGCGGAGTACGAAAACGCCCAGTGCGGCGAGTTCGATGTGAGCGAGGCCCGCCGGCTGCTGGCCGAGGCGGGCTATCCCGGCGGCCGCGGCCTGCCCACCGTTGAGATTCTCTAC
>JAHWKS010000718.1 GCA_019347795.1 Planctomycetota bacterium
GTCAGTGATACCTAGACCTCTCGTTCCTCCCTGACCTCCCCCGATCAGCGGAGCGTTCAAGAACAGCGTCCCAGGCCAGCGAATTTTCTTGGCGGGGATGAAGTCTGTGGGCGGATTGAAGGGATGCGATCCTGACTTATCTCGCGAAGAGACCAAGTTGACTTCCGTGGTCTCAAACAGCGGCCGAAGCAACCGCCGACCTTCGAGAATCGTTTGAAAGCCCTCTGCGCTTGTGGCCCGGTCGCCGGTATCGTCGCGTCGCTTGATGGCGCGATTGATCCGGCTGCCATTGAACCGCCGAATAGTGCCGACCATGAAGCTAGCTTCAAGCTCTTCCGCCTGACGGAGCGTTTTTTTGAATCGCTCAGCGCCGGCTACAGGCCAACGGCTTGGCGCGTCCTCATCGAGATACGTTACCCCAAAGCTCAGCGAGTGCCAGTTGTTCCACGGCAAGAATAACTCCTTCATGATCGGCGCGCCGTTGACATGGCAGGCGAAGCACGTCCCCTTGCGCTCGTTTGGGCGCAACAAGTCGGCGTCCTCGGAGGTCCCGCGAAATTTCCACATCCGCGCTCCATCCGGCGTGCCCGTGCCGTCCATTTTATAGTAGTTGTATCTTCCTCGATGATTGTCCCACCCCCAGGCCTCGATGGATCGAGCAGAATCGGGGAACGATTCGGACGAGAAGGCGATCGACAGCATCACGTTCCCATGAAGACTCTCTTCTCCGTTCTTGCCTTCGAATGCAATGACGGCTCGCCGGCTAGACGGACGGCTCGGATCGGCGATGCGCTCATCGACCACGAAGGTGGCCCGCTTGGCGATCTCGGGCTGAAGCAGCGACTCGATTTCGGAAAGCTTTGTGACGTGCGATTTGTCTTTCAGCACAAGGTTGAACAATGGATCGCCGAGCGTCGCAAATTCCGCCGCCGAGAGCGCCTGAAGCGGACTGCTGTCACGTTCCTGCTTAAAGCGAAGCGGGATGTCCTCCGCACAGGACGAACCGGCGAGGGGCGCGCCGATGAGCGCCAAACCCACGAGCCATACACAAATGGAACGCATGAAAAAACTCCCGCGCCGGCAGCAGTGTTGGAACATTATTCTCAGATCGGTTTGTTCAGGTCAGATTCGTCGGTCCGCGAGTTGGCGACTCGTTTCCCACCATCGCCCAATCCGGCAGGTCCGAGTCGCGCGCGGTTAACAAGTCAGCCGAGACCTGGAGGACGCGCGAGACCTGCGCCCCGGTCGTTAAGGGAGCGTCGTTCACGGTCAGACCGGCGCCAACGCTGAGGACCGCGCGTCGCCCGTTTCGGCTGATGGACCACACGCCGCCGTTCGCCGCGCTGTCGTTCACGTCGATCACCGTCCCATTTTGCTTCCAGACGCCCAGCAGTTTGTCGATCCGAATACCCACCGGATCCCGGAGGGAGAAGGCAATTCCGTTTCGGATCGCCTGTTGGGCTGCGGCGCAGATGCGCGGATCCGAACTCCGATTCGGGCCGCAAGCTCCACCGACGAGCGAACAGGTGTCCTCCGGCGATCCTTGCGATTGCGGAACGCCGCACTCGGCGGCCAAGTTGAACAATGCGTTGGCCGTGTTGAATTGCTGCGTCAGGCAGAGGATGTCTTTGGCTCCATTGTTCCACGGATTGGCCGCCAGACGATTACGAAAATGCTGAATCCGCGCTGTTGGCGAAAGGGCGTCCACATCCACATTGGCAGACGCGCCGAACAATTCCTTAACCGTGGGCGACGGGCCGGGCGACGTCTCCCGCACGCCGTATTGCACCGCCTCCATCAGCGCCTGCGAACCAGCAGCGGCGAAGGCCTCGTAATACTCCGGGAACTCCGTGGTGAAGGTAATGCGAACCACCTTTCCCTGCTTTTTCTCCACCCGCCACTCGACATACTCGTCTTGCCACTGTAATCGGTCGTTATCAATCTCTGATTCGGCCGCAACGGCCGTGAGGGGAAACGCCAGCCAATCGACGGTCGCAACTTTGGCCGGTCTGCTTGCGGGAAGGTTGGCGAACGCCTCCAGCCAGGTAAAACCGCTGTCGGGACGGCGCGCGAAGCGGTCATAAAACGCCTGCAGTCGTTGGCGATATACCGTGCGAACTGTTGCGCGATTGCGGAAGTTCCGGCCAGCGGGATCGGTGAATTCGAACATAGGAGATTTCCTGTTGATCGTTGAAAGATTCGGCGAGCCAAGCGGGAGACAACGCGCCACCGACAGTCGTTACCGAGCCGATCGTATATCCGATTCGCAGACGCCAGCTTCTTCCGCCGTTGCAGCAATCCCACGCCACCCGGCGCAGGTCCCAGCATGAGCCTTCCTTGCTCTCACTCAAGCCGCACGACAAGAGCGTAGGACTGCGGAAACTGCGTGACGCGATGCGCGCGGACAACAATCTCGGCATCCCCCGCGGGAATGTCGCTCCAAATCACCTGCTCGACATTATTCGTCCGGTCAAAGGCCGTCGCATTGGCGGGCATGTTGCCGTGCCGTTCTTCTCCGTTGGCGGCCCGTACGATTAGGTCCAAGTCGTTCTGCAGAGCGGCGCCGGGCGGATCGGTCCACACGAGCGTCGCTTTCAGCGTTGCTGCAGTCGCCGCCACGGCGACGGTCGCTGACTCCTCGTCCCCCGTTTCCAACAGCGTCGCTTCATCCTTGAGAATCGCAACGGATGCTTGCATTTGCGGCCCAATCGTGGCGGCCATGTCGATGAGGCCGAACCCTTCCGCGTTGTTCGGTATGCCCCCGGCCTCGGAGGGAACATATTGCCCCGCGATGTCTCGCGCACCATTGATTAGCAAGGCTTTGACGAGGGCTGCGCTGGGACTGCTGATTTGCCGCTGCTTGATCAGGTGTTCGCGAACGAGGGCGGCGCATCCCGCGGCCAGCGGAGTAGCCATGCTTGTCCCACCGAGAAAATAATACAGCGGGTCGGCTGAGGGCGCCCATCCGGTGTCGGCGGTCGCGCGGGATTTGGCGGAGAGAATAAACGTCCCGGGCGCGACGACGTCCGGTTTGATGCGGTTGCCCTGCGTCGGGCCGCGCCCGCTAAAGGCGACCATCCCTTCGGCGTTATCCGCCATGAGATCGCCGTTGATCGGGTTGGCCGGAAAGTCATTCGGCCAGGATTGGCCGTAGGTCGCCGAGATATTCGTACGGTGATTTTCACTTGCCCCCACCGTTATACAGTTCTTAGCCGTCCCCGGCGGCGTAACGGACTTCGCGTCGATCTGGCCGTTTGCGTTGCGATCGATCCCTTCGTTGCCGGCTGCGAAACAGATCACGCAATCACGGTGACTCCAGACGAAATCGTCAACCTCTGGTGAGTTTTGATTGTAGCCGCCGTCTCCGCGCACGCTCCCCCAGGAGTTGGTGTGGACGCGAGCGTCATCATCCTGGTAGGGCGGGCGAAATAGGTCGTGCAGATCGATCGGAAGCCCTCCCAGGCCGCCAAAAAAATCCAGAACCGATTGTAAGACAAGGCTGGCCTGAGGAGCCGTTCCCCGTACGGCGTGGCCCAGAGTGGTGGAGTCGCCGTTTCCGAGCACCGATCCGGCGACATGGGTTCCATGTCCGTCAGGATCGTTCGGGTTTGTCGGGCGGCCCAATGCATACAGCTTCAGAACGCGCCCTTGGAACGCCGGATGAACGTTGCTCGTTGAGCCGTTATCGAATCCTGTATCTGCAACGGCCACCACCTGCCCCTCGCCTTCGAACGGAAAACTCGCGGTGGGGTTGCCAGCATCGAGTCGCAAAATCCCGCGAGCAACGTTGTTGTGGAGCTTGTTCGGCGTCACCTCCTCGTTGTGCCGGACCTC
>JAHWKS010000719.1 GCA_019347795.1 Planctomycetota bacterium
CGGGGCAACGGTTGGTGCTCCAGCGGACGGAGCATGTCGAAACTGACGCAGGACCGTGAGTGACGATCGACGAGTAAGGACCGTTAAAGAAGCAACTGTTCGCAGGCGTCCAAGCGCGAAGGAGGGCGCATGGTCGGCTCCGGCGTCGTGATCGGCGTGGCGCGAGTGAAGCCGGAGCGATTCGGCTCCCCGCACCCCTGGTTCGGTCTTCGAGCCAGGGAAGCGAATCAGCGAGGATTCGGTCGTGTCGCGGCTCCGCCGGTGAACTTCTCGTGCAATGCGCGGAGCGACTGTCTGACCGTCGCCAAGTCGCCGACGATCTCGAAGGTGGCGGACGCGGCGTGCAGAGCCCCGCCGACCGCCTGCAGCCCGACTCCCCCAATTGAGCGCTAGCCGGAAGCAGCCTAACGCGCCGGCGCCAAGATTGAGCCCCGGCCAACCCTCTGCTACGATCGGACTTGCGCAAGCACGAAGACCACGTCCTAGGCTGCAAACCCGCAGCCTGCAGGTGTTACACCTGGTCAACTGACTATCGTTAGACGCCCGACGGGTGCACGGTGCCCACTCAAGCCAAGCATTGGAGTAAGCCATGGACGATTCAGAATCCGCCCTCGCACTATTCCGACGTTGTGCTCAAACGCTCCTGCTGTGGTTCAGCGTCACTGCCGTGCAAACGAGCCACGCGGCTCCCCCTTCCTGTGATGACGATCCCCTCGAAACAATCAAACAAGCGTCCGTCGCTTCAAGCGAGTTAATTCGATCGGCCGTGGGATCCGGGACATTTGAGCAATATGTACAAGGACCTGGTGACAAAGAGCCCAAGCTGAGGACGAAGGCACGAGTGAACACTTTTTTGCGCAAGGGAAGTATCACTTGCGGTTTGACTACGAGACGATGCTTGTCAGGACGGTGTACACGGACATGCAGGGCAGCACGACTGACGAAAAACTTGCCGAATGGAAGCCCGACCGTTTGTTTGTGATTGACGATGGCGTCAGCGCTACCGTCGTGCGGTTCTCCGAGCGGATCAGGCCGCGGGGCTGCGAGGCTGAAATTTTCTCCGAACGCCCAGTGCGATCCACGGGCTTTCCTTGGGGCGATCCAGCCCGCCTAGGCAAAGAGTCCATGGATGTAGAAAGTCTCATTCGAAACCTCGGCAAAAACTCAATCCAGGTCAGCGAACTGCCCGACGGAGGCTATCGTGGCATCTGGAGGCCCAAAAACTCTGACAAAGTCAGGGTTGAGTTTGACACGAAGCCAGAGGTCGGGTTTAACGTCGTCGCGATTCGCGTCTTCAACGAGGGGGACGAAATCCCGGCGACAGCAACGGAATTAACATGGAAGAAAAGTGGTGATGTCTGGTATGTCGAGCAGATCAACAAGCTACAAGATTACAGAAGGGTGAAGGAGCCCGGTCCGCTGACTCGAACCGTCTTCGAGTACGACAAAATGGACCTTAACGTCGAAGTCGATCCGAGGCTGTTTAGCCTAGAGAGTATTGAACTCCCAAGGGGCACACGCTTTCTCGACCGGAGACGGGATGCGCCGCATCGAATCCTTTACTACGACGGAAGCGGCCTTACTCCGCAGCGCCAGTAGCAGGAACACAATCACCGCCTAAACTAACTTCTTAAGGATTTGAGTTCGCGAAGCCGAACCTCAAATCCTCCGTTCAAGAAGCCCGGCTTTGGGGCGGAGAGGGAGCGCTGATTTAGGGCAACGGTTGGCGGCAAGCGCTCGCGTGGGTGCGTCAGCCGCAGGTCAAGGCGGATGGATTTTTCCTGGGGCACCTCGACCTCGACAACCTCAAACTGACCACGCGACGCTGGTTTGGTGGAGAACTCGGGAAGCAATTCAAGCGAAGCGGATTGACCTACGACCGCGGCCGGCGACTGATCTTGTGCCGGGGCAGGCGGCACATCGAATTCCCCTGGACCTTCGCCGGCGCCGACGACGCCGCCGGCCCCAACTTCACCGGGCAAGGGGCGGTCGACTCTTATTACTCGCCTCCCACCACGGAGCCGCGGTGAAGTGATTCGCCGATGGCGCATGCGAACCTGCGCCCTCCGACAGGTGTCTGTCGGGCAAGAGAAGAACTCTCCACGCGAATTATGAACACCACGGCTTTCAACTCGTCGTCCTCCGACTCGCCCCGCTGCGGCGAGGCGAGACCGGTGTAGGTTGAGAGCGAAGCAACTTTCACGCAGCCCGCCGAGCCGCCTGGCCCGGCGGGCTGTTTTTGTTGGGCGACTGCGAAACTCCACTTTTTCCGCGGCGTCGGCTGTCCTAGTGTCGCACGGGGCGCAAAAAAGCCGGCAAGGCTGCTCACCTCGCCGGCTGGGCGGAGGACGCCGCAAACCTCCTCTTTTGAAAGGAGCGACAGAGCAATGAGCAAGACCCACGTCAACGTCGGCACGATCGGCCACATCGACCACGGCAAGACCACCCTCACCGCCGCGATTCTGGCGGTGCAGGCGCAGAAGGGCCTGGCCCGGGCGAAGTCCTACAGCGAGATCGCCAAGGGAGGCGTCGTCCGCGACCAGACGAAGACGGTGACGATCATCACCAGCCATGTGGAGTACGAGACTCCGCGGCGGCATTACGCCCATATCGACTGCCCCGGCCACGCCGATTACATCAAGAACATGATCACCGGCGCGGCCCAGATGGACGGAGCGATCCTCCTGGCCAGCGCGGTCGATGGACCGATGCCGCAGACCCGCGAGCATATCCTGCTCGCCCGGCAGGTCGGCGTGCCGCACCTGGTCGTGTTCGTCAACAAGTGCGATCTGGCCGACGATCCGGAGATCATCGACCTGGTCGAGATCGAGACCCGCGAGCTGCTGAGCCAGTACGGCTACGACGGCGAAGCGGTCCCGGTGATCCGCGGGAACGCCAAGGGGGCGCTGGAGCATCCCAGCGATCCGGCGCTTGCCGGCTGCATCGAGGAGCTTCTCGACGCCCTGGACACGGCCATTCCCGACCCCAAGCGGGACGTGGACAAGCCGTTCCTCCTGGCGGTCGAGGGAGTGCGCCAAATCGAAGGCCGCGGCACGGTCGTGACCGGGAAGATCGAGCAGGGTCGAATTCGGCCTGGCGATAAAGTCGAAATTCTCGGCCTGACCGAGCCGCTGCGCACGGTCTGCACGAGCGTCGAGATGTTCCGCCGGCCGCTCGCTGAGGGCGTGGCCGGGCAGAACGTGGGCCTGTTGCTGCGGAGCGTTAAGCACGAGCATGTCTTTCGCGGACAGGTCGTGGCCGCGCTGGGCAGTATTCAGCCTCACGCCAAGTTCGAGGCGGAGGTTTACGCCCTCAGCAAGGAGGAGGGCGGGCGGCACACGCCGTTTTTCAGCGGCTACCGCCCGCAGTTTTACTTCCGCACCACGGATGTGACGGGCGAGGCCCGGCTGCTCGGCGGCGCGCAGATGTGTCTCCCCGGCGACACGGTCCAGGCCGAAGTCGGCCTGGAGAAGCCGGTCGCCATCGAAGCCGGCACGCGCTTCGCCATCCGCGAAGGAGGGCGCACGGTCGGCTCCGGCGTTGTCACCGGCGTCGCGTGAAGCCAACCACGAGCGCCTTCCCCCTGCCCCTGGTTCGGTTCTCCCGAATCAGGGGCGTTTATTCGCCCCGTGAAAGATCGCGGCAGGGCCGCTATGGCTCGTCAGCGGCTCCGCGACGGGGACCGTCGATCCCCACCATTTCAAAAGCTGTTTCCGAACGGTGGCGGATATTCGACCCGCCCCTGAACGCCCGGCTAAACAGGATGTGACCAACGATCTCCCCGTCGACCTGGGCGACCAGCGAGATTTCAACGAAGCCGGCTTGCCGCAGAG
>JAHWKS010000023.1 GCA_019347795.1 Planctomycetota bacterium
CTACGTTCGAGGTCGCCGGCCGACGGCAGATCGGCTAGAGGGTCGACGGTCTCCCTCCCGGGTTGTTCGACAAGACGCGGGGAAAGCAGGTCTCGCAGCAGTTCGACGAAATGCTGGCGGTGATCACCGCCGCCGAGGCGGTCTTCCGCGTGGAGTTCGCACAGCCGATCGCCTACTTTGCCGGCTGGCGAGCGGCCGAGGCGCGGATCCACGGCATCGCCCCGGAGCGAGGATTCACGCCGCTGTTGGCGAGCTTCGGCGTAAGCCTGGTCGAGCGGGGCATTATGGACGCCATTTGCCGCGCCGCCGGCGTGAGTTTCGCCCGCGCCGTTCGTGAAAACCTGTTCGCGATCGACGGCGGCGCCGCGCATCCCGACTTGCAGGACCACGCGCCCGCCGACTGGCTTCCCGCCGCGCCGCAACAGCGCGTCTTCGTGCGGCACACGATCGGGCTGGCCGACCCGCTTACGACGGCGGAGATCCCACCCGAGGATCGTCTGCACGACGGCATGCCGCAGGCGCTGGAGGAGTATCTGGCCGACTCCGGCGTGCGGTACTTCAAGGTCAAAGTCTCCAATCAGCTCGACCGCGACCTGGAGCGGCTGCGAACCATCGCGGCGCTGGCGGAAAACCGCTGGGGCGCCGACTACCGGGCCACCCTCGACGGCAACGAGCAGTATAAGTCGGCCGAGGAGTTCGACCGCCTGATCGACGCCATCGAGTCCGACGCGAAGCTGGGGACGTTCTGGAGCAACGTGCTGGTGATCGAGCAGCCGCTGGAGCGGAAGATCGCCCTCGACGCCGATCACACCGCCGGCATCCGCGAGCTCGGCAAGCGCAAGCCGGTCATCATCGACGAGTCCGATGGAACCCACGACGCGTACGCCGCGGCGCTGGAGCTGGGCTATCGCGGCGTGAGCAGCAAGAACTGCAAAGGCGCCGTGCGGAGCCTGCTCAACTCGGGACTGACGTGGCGGAGGAACGATCACGGCCGGCGGAGCGACTTCGTCATGACCGGCGAAGACCTCTGCAGCGTGGGGATTATCCCCGTGCAGTCCGACCTCTGCCTGGCGGCGACGCTCGGCCTGGGGCATGTGGAGCGCAACGGCCATCACTATCATCCCGGACTTTCGTACCTTCCGCCGACGCAGCAGCGAGCGGCCCTCGCGGCGCATCCCGACTTCTACGAAGAGCGGGCCGGCGCCATCCGGCCGCGGCTGCGCGATGGCTGCTTCCAAATCGCTTCGCTACAATGCGTCGGATACGGTTTCGCAATCGAGCCGGCCTTCGATTCGATGCAGTCGCCCGACGAATGGGACTACGCGTCGCTGGGGATTGACACATAGTAGCAGGCACACTCCGTGTGCCGTCCCGCGAACTACATTCGCGGTAATTAAGAACGGCACACGGAGTGTGCCTACTACTTTGGGGACCAACCATGATCAAGACTACCGTGGTCGGCAGTTATCCGGTTCCTATGTGGCTCCGCGTGTTCAGCACTCGCGAGAGTCTGCGAGATGCGATCCTCGCGGTCCTCAAAACGCAGGAGCTGGCGGGAATCGAGGTGGTGGCCGACGGAGAGCTGTACCGCTGGGACATCAACCATGCCGAGACCAACGGCATGATCGACTATTTCGTCAAGCCGCTGGAGGGGGTGAACTCAACCCTGACCGGCGAGCAGCTCGCCCGCTGGCGGGCCAAGCCGGGGAACGAGTTCCGCGCGAAGCCGCCGGGCGTGGTTGTGGGGCCGCTGGAATCCGGATCGCTCAACCTCGCCGAGGACTACGCCCTCTACCGCAATCTGACGACGCTCCCCAAGAAGTTCACCGCCACCAGCCCCTACATGTTGGCCAAGATGCTGGCGGATGAATACTACTTCGACTTGGAGAAGCTGGTGCTGAAGCTCGGCGACGTGCTCCGCGAGCAGGTCGCGGCCATCGACGCCGACGTCGTGCAGGTGGATGAGGCGAACGTCACCGGGCACGCCGAAGACGGGCCGATCGCCGCCGCCGGCATCAACCGCGTGCTGGAGGGCGTCCCCGGCGAGAAGGCGGTCCACCTCTGCTACGGCAACTACGGCGGACAGACCATCCAGAAGGGGACGTACGAGAAGCTGATCGACTTCCTCAACGCCCTCGACGCGGATCACGTGGTGCTGGAGATCGCCCGCCGGCCGGAGGTCGAGCTGACGATGCTCAAAGACGTCAAGCCGGAGCTGGGCCTGGGGATCGGCGTGATCGACATCAAGGACAACGAGGTCGAGTCGCCCGAGACGGTAGCCCGGCGGATCGAAAAGGCCTCGCTTGCCCTGGGGGCCGAGCGGATCCGCTACGTCCACCCCGACTGCGGCTTCTGGATGCTCCCCCGCACCGTCGCCGACGCCAAGATGCGGACCCTTGTCGCCGGCAGGAACCTCTTCGAGGGCCGGTGAGGCATGCGGAATCACCCAGTCCTTTCCGACGTCGAGCATCGCGACGAGCAGTTGGCGCGGCTGCTCGAGGCGCTGACGATGCGGGCCCGCGGCGGGGAGGCGATCGATATCGAGGCGGAGGCCGCGGAGCATCCTGACTTCGGCGACGAGTTGCGGCGGCTCTGGGGAGCGGCGATGCTGGCCGACGCCCTGGGGAGCCACCTCTCGCAGGTCAGCGCCACGCATGATTCCCCTGCCGTGGACGAGCCGCCGGCGGAGCCGTCTTCGTGGCATTCGCTGCAGTTGCCTTACGTGCTGGGCGATTACGAACTGCTGGAGGAGATCGGTCATGGCGGGATGGGGCTCGTGTACCGGGCCCGGCAGATCAGCCTGGGTCGCGAGGCGGCGGTGAAGATGATTCTTCGCGGCCGGATGGCCTCGCCGGCCGATCTGGCCCGCTTCCGGGCGGAGGCGGAGGCGGCGGCCCGGCTCGATCATCCCGGCATCGTCCCCGTGTATGAAGTGGGAGAAAGCGAAGGACGGCCGTTTTTCAGCATGAAGTACGTCGCCGGCCGGACGCTGGCGCAGGTGCTCTCCGAGGGACCGATGCCGCCCCGCGAGGCGGCGGAGCTTCTCAACGACGTCTGCCGGGCGGTCCATTACGCGCATCAGCAGGGAGTGCTGCACCGCGACTTGAAGCCGTCCAACATCTTGATCGACGAGCAAGGCCGTCCGCACGTCACCGACTTCGGCCTGGCGAAGCAGGCGGCCGACGCGGCCAGCCTCACCAAGACCGGCGCCGTCTTGGGCACTCCGGCCTACATGGCGCCCGAGCAGGCGGCGGGCAGTCGCGGGCAGGTCGGCCCGGCGAGCGACGTGTACAGCCTGGGCACGATCCTCTATCACATGCTCACGGGCCGGCCGCCGTTTCAAGCGGCCTCGCCGGTCGATACGGTGCTGCTGGTGCTGGAGCAGGACCCGCCTCCGCCGCGGCTGGTGAACCCCAAGGCCGATCGCGACCTGGAGATGATCGCCCTCCACTGCCTGCAGAAGCCGCCCGACTTGCGGTATCGCTCGGCGGCGGCGCTGGCAGACGACTTAACGGCGTATCTGCACGATGAATCAATCTCCGCCCGCAGCGGCCGGTTCGGGCAGGTGGTGTCGCGGTGGTTCCGCGAGACGCATCACGCGATCCTCTTGGAGAATTGGGGCCTGTTGTGGATGTGGCACAGCCTGGTGCTGTTCACGGTCTGCCTGGCCACGAACGTGATGTATTGGCTGGGGTTCACCGAGCAGAGCGACCGCTGGTACTACGCGGCGCTGTGGATGGCGGGGCTGTGGACCTGGGCGGCGGTGTTCTGGGCGCTGCGGCGGCGGATGGGGCCGGTCACGTTCGTCGAGCGGCAGATCGCGCACGTCTGGGCGGGCGCCATGGTCTGCATCTCGTTCTTGTTCCCCCTGGAATATTGGCTGGGGATGCCGGTGCTGCGCCTCTCGCCGGTGCTGGGCCTGGTGAGCGGGATGGTCTTCATGGTTAAAGCCGGCATCCTCTCCGGCCAATTCTACATCCAGGCGATCGCCCTCTTCGTGACCGCCGGGCTGATGGCCTGGCAGCCGAACTTCGCCCACCTCATCTTTGGCGTCGTCGCCGCCGCCTGTTTTTTCTTTCCAGGGTTGAAGTACTACCTGCAAAGGATGCGGGCGGTGAATGGGGAGTAGCTTATTCCGGATCGCCGCCGACTACGGTCATCATTCGGCCTTCGCTGGGAGAATAGACGCGGAGGCGACGTATGAATCTCTCTAGAGAAACGACTGCGCAGGCAATCGAGAGCGGCGAGGTTGTTCCCGTCACGGTGGGACGGACGGAGTGCGTGGTCCTCCGGAAGGGGGTCTATGAAATCCAGGGCCCGTAAAATTATCGGGATAGCTGTTTCCCAGTTGTGGAAAGAGTGTCTCGCTGCCAAAGTTTGCCGTTCTAGCGCAGTTCGCGGAAGCGGTTGAGGTCGGTTTTGCGGCCGGCGATCAAGAGGAGGTGGTCGTCGCGGATGCGAATCTCGGGATCGGGGAAGAGGTCGAACTTCCCGGTGAGCGTGTCTTTGATCCCCACCACCCAGATGTGATGCGCCCGCCGCAGGTCCGCCTCGCGGAGCGTCTGCCCGGCAATGCTGTCGGGCACGGCGATCTCGATGAAGCTGTAGTCGGGGTCGATCGGCATGTAATCGAGCACGTTCGGCCACGTCTCGTGATTGGCCAGCTCCTGGGCGATCTCCACCTCCGGGAACACGACGCGGTCCACGCCCATCTTTTTCAGAATCTTGCCGTGCTCGATGGTAACCCCCTTGACCACGATCCGCCGGGCGCCCAGCTCCTTGACGTGCAGGGCGGCCAGGAGCGAGGGTTCGAGCTGCTCCCCCAGGTTCACGAACACCGCATCGGCGTCTTTCAAGGCGAGCGCCTCGAGCGTCTCTCGCTCCGTCACGTCGGCGATCACCGCCTCGTACAGCAGGTTCTTGAGATTCTCGACCAGCTCGCGATCGCGATCGACGCCGGTCACCCGGCAGCCGTTTTCCACCAGTTGCCGCGACAGCGCCGTGCCGAACGAGCCCAGTCCCAGGACGATGAAACGTTTACGGTCAGCCATAGCGGGGGAGTCGGGAGTCAGGGGTCGGGGGTCAGTAGATCGATGTTGGTATCGGCCTTCACACCGCCTCGTGACTCCTGACTCCTGACCTGGACAGCGGGCAGGAGCCAAATTCTAACCAAGAGCCACGTCGATCATCCAAACAGCGGCGCGTCATGCACATATTCCAACGGGCGCTGGCGCTGCGTGCGGGCCAGGGCCGCAAAGGCCGTGATCGGGCCGAGCCGGCCGAGGAACATCAGGGCGATGATGATCACCCTCGCGGGGTTGCTGAGCATGCCGGTCATCCCGGTGCTCAATCCAACCGTGCACAGGGCGCTGACGCACTCGAACGCGGCGTCCAGAAACATTTTATCCGACCGGGCGTGCGGCGCCTGCGACTGCTCCAGCGTCATCAGCACCACCAGGGCCCCAATGGCCACAATCGAGAACACCAGCGCGGTGGCCACCGCCCGATTGACCGTTTCCTGGGGGACCGTCCGGCGGAAGAGGTTGAGCCGGTTGAACCCGCGGAACGACGACCAGGCGTGCGCCGCCAGCAGCATGAACGTGGAAACTTTGAAGCCCCCTCCCGTGCTGCACGGCCCGGCGCCGATCATCATCAGCAGCATCGTGAGGAACAGCGTGGCGTTGGTCATCGCGCTGGTGTCGAGCGTGTTGAAGCCCGCGGTGCGGGTCGACGCCGAATGGAAGAAGGCCGCCAGCAGCCGCTTCCACCACGGCATCTCCCGGAGCACGCCGTCCCCCTCCAGGAAGAGCACGGCCGCGGTTCCCAAGGCCAGCAGGATCACCGTGCCCAGAATCATGATCTTCGAGTGCAGCGTAAGCTGCTCCCAGATTCGCCTCCAGGGGGAGCGGCGGTGGTGGAGCAGGTCGAGAATCACCGGATAGCCGATCCCGCCGATCACCAGCAGAGAAATCACCGTCAGGTTCACCACCACGTCTCCCTGATAGCGGGTGAGGCTGTTGTCGTAGAGGGCGAACCCTGCGTTACAGTATGCGGAGACGGCGTGGAACACCGCCGACCACAACGCCTCGCCGGGAGGCAGTTCAAAGAGGAACCGCACCAGCAGAACGAGCGCTCCGGCGCCTTCCACCACGAACGTCAGCTGCAGCACGCGCCGCAGCACCGAGCGGAGATCGGCCTCCTCCCCCGCCCCCAGCGTCTCTGACAAGATCATCCGATGCCGCAGGCTCTGCCGACCGCCGAGCTGAAACGTGACGTAGGTGGTGACCGTCATGATCCCGATCCCGCCCAGTTGAATGAGGGCCAGGATCACCACTTGCCCCAGAAACGAGAAATCTTCGCCCGTGGACCGCACCACCAGACCGGTCACGCAGGCGGCGCTGGTGGCGGTGAAGCAGGCGTCCAGCCGGGTGATCGGGGCCTCGCCCGAGGCATGGCAGCGGGGATGGCTCAGCGCCAACGCGCCCAGCACGATCAATCCCAGATACCACACAAGCGAGATGCGCGCCGGGTGCTGAACCAGCGAGCCGGTGAATTCGGGCATAGGGAAGCGCGGGCGTCAAAATATGCCGGATCGGGAACTGGCTAGCGGGGCGCCGCCGCTTGTCTTCCCGATATCGTCCGAGTATCGCCCCGGCGCATGATTTCCGCCACCCCCGCTTGTCGAGTTGGACAGGGTTTCTTGCAGCGGGCGCCGCTTATGACCGTTCGAGAAACTAATGTCCTTAACCTCCCCTGTGGGGAGGTCGGACGCGGTAGCGGCCGGGTGGGGCGGGGTAAGCTCGAACGACAGTTATTTCTCGAGCGACCCTTCGCGACGTTGCCCTCACTTGCCGGCCGGATATCAAAGCGGCGCATGGCCGCGGCCGTCATTCTTGCAACACCTTCTCCAGCTCTTCGCGGATGGAGCCTTCTATTTTCCCGCGGAAGGGTGCGGCGGCCAGGGGGAGCTTGCCGTCCATCTTCACGCGGTCCTCCTCCACCGTCGCGGCGCCTTCCACTTTGAAGCCGTAGGTCTTGAAGGAGAACGTCTGCACGCTCCCCTCCCACGACTCCTGCAGATCGCTCACATCGTCGCGGCGGCGGACTTTGTCCATGAAGCCCTTAAGCCGCTCGATCGCCACTTCGCGACCGAGCCCGTGGGAGACCTCCATGTTGAAATTCGGCATCGCGAGTTCATCCTTTCCCGGGTGGCGCCGTCGAAGACGAGCCGTCATTCGACGTCGTCAAAGGTGCGGCGGTCCGAGGGATGCCACAACGGCAATCCGCGGCGAACGCGCTCGGCAAGCATTTCGAGTTTCTCATCCGTCCCTGGCAACGCCTGGCAGGCGGCGAAGTCGCCGTCTTCCGTCTCCTGAGGCTCATAGTTCCAAAAGCCCAGTTTAATCGCGTCAAGCACCGACGTGGGCACTGCAGTCCTCCTCGATTCCTGAAGATGAGGGAAGTGAAATGAACCAGGACCGCCAAGAGTGCAGCCGAAGCCCTCGACAACGGCGCGGCCGCATGACTGGAAAAGCTAAGACCACGGCACGCGAATGTCAAGAAACTGGCGAGAAGATTTTTCGCCTGCGTTTACGCCTCCTCGACCTCCACCTCGATATGCTGGTACGACTCGCCGGTGCAAGGGCACAACTCCAGCCGGTAGCGCAGCTCGCCGCGCAATTTCTCAAGCGCCTCATCCCGCGAGGCGCCCTTGGCCCGAACCGTCCCCACCTGAGAACTTTCATGCCGGGCGACCCATTGGCCGCCGTCCTGCGAAATGGTGCAATGAAATTTCATGGTTGCGATCGCGATCGCAGCTTGCGGACGCCGCCGGCCGAAGTAAGGTTGAACGCTGCTTCAGCCTTTCCCTAAGATACTACTGCATCATGGCGAAGTTCACCCACCATATTTTTGTTTGCTGCAATCAGCGCGCCGCGGGTCATTCCCGCGGCTGCTGCGATCCGGAAGGGAGCGAGGCGCTCCGCGACGCCTTCAAAGCGGAGGTCAAACGCCGCGGCCTGGACCCGCTGGTTCGGGCCAACAAGGCCGGCTGTCTCGACCAGTGCGAGTTGGGTCCCACGGTCGTCATCTATCCCCAGGCGATCTGGTACGGCGGCGTGCGAAAGGAGCACGTCCCGCGGATCATCGAAGAGACCGTGCTCGCCGGCCGGGTGATCGAAGAGCTGCTCATCCCCGACCATCTGCTCAACACCAAGGGAGGCAAGCTCCTGCCCGAGTAAAGGCGAAAGTCGAACGCATGAGGATTGTGATACTCGGCGCGGGAACGGTCGGCACGTGGATCGCCGACTTGCTCTGCCAGCGGCGCCACAGCGTGACGGTGATCGACATCGATCCCGCGCACACGCGGCGGATCAACGACGAGCTGGACGTGCGGGTGGTGACCGGCTCCGGCTCCCAGTCGAGCGTTCTTTTCCAGGCCGACGTGCTGGGCGCCGATGTTTTCCTCGCCCTCTGCGGCGTCGACGAAGTGAACCTCGTTTCCGCCAGTATGGCGAAGGCGCTGGGGGTGCGGCGCTCCGTAGCGCGCGTCTACGCGCCGGTGTTCCGCGACTTGAGCACCTTCGACTACCAGCGTCACTTCCAGATCGACCGCCTCTTGAGCCTGGAGCAGTTGGCGGCGATGGAGTTGGCCCGCGGGATCCGCAACCCCGGCTCGGTGTTGATGGATACCTTCGCCCGCGGAGAGATGGAGGTGGCCGAGGTGATCGTCACGGCGGGCGCCCCGGTGCTGGAGGCGCCGCTGAAGGACTTGGGGGTCCCGCCGCGGGTGCGTGTCGGCTCGATCTATCGCGAAGGGCGGATGTGGATCGCCGGCGCCGAAGATCAGATGCAGGAAGGCGACCACGCCATGCTGATCGGCGACCACGAGATGGTGGACGACGTCAAGAAAATGTTTCAGCCCAAGCCGGGGCCGAAGCAGGTGGTCGTCATCGCCGGAGGCGGGGAAACCGGGTATCACCTGGCGAGGGTGCTGGAAGGGGACCATTTCGCCGTAACGGTGATGGAGTCCGACCCCCAGCGGTGCGCGTACCTGGCGACGCATCTGCAAAACGCCACGGTGCTGAACGTGGACGCCTCCCGCCGCCGCGTGCTCGAGGAGGAGCGCATCGGGAGCGCCGACTACTTTGTCGCGACGACCGGCGACGACGAAGACAACATCATGCTCGGGGTGGAAGCCCGGGAGACCGGCGCGAAGTCGATCCTGGCCGTCGTACAGCGCCCTGATTACGCCACGCTCGTCAATAAACTGGGCATCGACCGGGCGGTGAGCCCTCGCGACGTGATGGCCCGCCAGGTGCTCGGGCTGCTCAACACGGGGCCGGTAATCTCGCGCTCGCGCTTGCCCGGCGGCGATGTGGAGGTGCTGGAATTGGAGGTTCGTGAAGGCGCCCCCGCCACCGAGCATGTGTTGGCGAACCTGGCCCTCCCCAAGCACTGCTTGATCGGCGCGGTGGTCCATGAGGAGTTCTTCCGCGTTCCCGCGGCCGACGACCGGCTTCAGGCGGGGGACACCGTGCTGGCGCTGGTGGACGGTCCCGCGGTGGAGGAGACCGTCCGCATGTTCCGCATCGGAGGCTAACGGCGCGCGATGGACTATCGGCTGGTGGCCAAGTCGCTCAGCGCGGTCGCGTTCCTGATCGGGACGGCGATGTTCTTCAGCCTGCCGTGGGCGCATCCCGCGCTGGGGCGCCGAGTTGTGTGGGGGCCGGAGGACGTCCCCGGTTTCGAGTGGCGCGGTTTCTTTTCGTTGGTTGGCTCGATGATCGCGTGCATCTTGGCCGCCGCGGCGCTCTATCGGTACGGACGCGGAAGTCAGGATCGGCTCTATCGCAAAGAGGCCATGGCGATCGTCGGCTTGAGCTGGGTCATGGCGACCGTGCTCGGGGCACTGCCGTACTACTTCGGCGGCATCGAACGCGGACCGGGCCTTCGGCTGATGCGCGAGGGGGAGCCGGCCAGGGCATACGACTTCCGCGCGGTGCGGTGGCGGAAGTGGCATTTGACGCTCCCTTTGTCTTCCGACGAGTATCGGGCTGTCCAGGCTCTGCTCAAAACCGGCGCGGTGGGACTGAGCGAAGACGAATTGCAACGGGCGACCGACAATCCCAACGCGGCCGACGTGCTCCACCGCCTGGCGGAAGGAGATTCGCTGTGGCGCGGTGTGCTGATCGTTCCCGGCGAAGATCCCTCGCCCGCATCGCGAGCGGACAATTTCCGCATCCGCTGGATCCGGATGGGACTCTTCGACTCGCTGTTCGAGTCGCAGTCGGGCTTCAGCACCACCGGGGCGACGGTGATCGCCGACCTGGAGGATCCGGTGCTGGTTCCCCATTGCATTCTCTTTTGGCATTTCAGCACGCATTTCCTGGGCGGATTGGGGATTATCGTGTTGTTCGTCGTCGTCCTGGGACAAGGCTCCGCCGGCAAGGCGCTCATGCGGGCCGAAATGCCGGGACCGACCAAAGAAGGCGCCACGGCCCGCATGCAACACACCGCCTGGCTGTTCGCCGGGATTTACTGCGCTCTGAACGTCGTCCTCACGGCGATCCTGATCCTGGAAGGGCTGACGCTCTTCGATGCGCTCTGCCACGCCTTCGGCACGATGGCCACCGGCGGCTTCAGCACCCGGAACGCGAGCGTGGGGCATTTCGACAGCCCCGCGATCGAGTACACGATCGTCCTGTTCATGATCCTGGCCGGCTCGAACTTTACGCTTCTCTATTTCCTCCTCGTCCGCCGACAGCCGCGACGGATGCTGCGGGATGTCGAGTGGCGCGTCTACATAAGCATCATCGCCGGGGTGACGCTGCTGGTGGTCGCCTTCGGCTTGCTGCACAACGACTTCGGCGGCGAAGGTTGGCTGGAGCGGCTTGGCAACGCCCTCCGGTTCGGGCTGTTTCAGGTCGTGTCGATCCTCACCACCACCGGGTACGGCACGCACGACTTCGACCGCTGGAACAGCTTCGGCAGGGCCATCCTGTTCGTCTTGATGTTCGTCGGCGGGTGCGCGGGCAGCACCGGCGGCGGATTGAAAGTCATCCGGCACATCTTGTTCCTCAAAGTGCTCCGACTGGAAGCCGAGCAGGCCTTCCGCCCGACCGTCGTCCGGCTGTTGCGATTGGGAGGCGAACCCGTTGAGGATCCCGGCCTATCCAAGAGCATCCTCGTCTATTTTGGGACGGTGGCGGCCGTGGTCGTGTTCAGTTGGCTGTTTGTGATCGCCGCGGAGCCGGACGCCACCTGGGGGTCCGACATCGAGCACAAGCTCATCGACAGCGCCAGCGCCGTGGCCGCCACGCTCAACAACATCGGTCCCGGGCTGGGCGTGGTGGGCGCCACGCAGAACTACGGGCACTTCAGCTCGATGACGAAGTTCCTATTCGTGTGGCTGATGATGGCCGGCCGCGTCGAGTTGTTCGTGGTCCTCGTCCTCTTTATGCCCCGGTTCTGGCGCTCCCGGTGAGATCTTCGCGGGTTGCTGTGCAGCGAAGTTCCAGCGAAGATAGCGAGCGGTTCCTCGTTTCCTCGATGCGAGAGGCATCATGCGATTCGCTGTAATCTCCTTTCTTTCTCTGGTGCTGACAGCCCCGCTCGCCTGGGCGGCCGAACCGGAGCGGGATTCCCTGGAGCGGGACTACGCCGCCGAGCTGCCGCGAATCGAGCCGCTGTCGCCCGCGGAGGCAAAGGAGTCGTTTGAAACCGCGCCGGGCTTTCGCATCGAGTTGGCCGCCGCCGAGCCGCTGGTGGTCGATCCGGTGGCGATGTCCTTCGACGAGAACGGCCGGCTGTTTGTGATCGAGATGCGGGATTACTCCGAGCAGGAGAACGAGCATCTGGGACGCGTCCGCCTGTTGGAGGATCGCGACGGCGACGGCCGCTTCGACCACAGCACGGTCTACGCCGACGGGCTCTCCTGGCCGACCGCGATCATCTGCTGGGACGGCGGCGTGTTCGTCGGCGCCGCGCCGGACATTTTTTATCTGAAGGACACCGACGGCGACAATCAGGCCGACGTGCGCCGCGTCGTCTTCACCGGCTTCGGCCGGAGCAATGTGCAGGGACTGCTCAACACGTTTGTTTGGGGACTCGACAACCGCATCCACGGCGCCACCAGCAGCAGCGGGGCGAGCGTCGTGCCGGGAGACGCGCCGGACGCGGAGCCGCTCGTGCTTCGCGGACGCGACTTCGCTTTCGATCCGCGGACCGAAAAGATCGAGGCGACGAGCGGCGGCGCCCAGCATGGGTTGAGCTTCGACGACTGGGGCAACAAGTTTGTCTGCTCCAACAGCGACCATATTCAGGCGGTGATGTTCGAAGACCGCTACGTCGCCCGCAATCCGTATTTGGCGGCGCCGTCTCCGCGAGTGAGCATCGCCGCCGACGGCCCGCAAGCCGACGTGTTCCGCGCCAGTCCCGTCGAGCCGTGGCGGATTGTCCGCACCCGGCTGCGGGCGAAGGGGATCGTGCCGGGAATCGTCGAAGGGGGCGGCCGCCCCGCCGGCTACTTCACCGGCGCCACGGGGGTCACCATCTATCGCGGCGACGCCTGGCCCGATGAATTCGCGGGTTGGGCCGTAGTCGGCGATGTGGGGAGCAATCTCGTGCATCGCAAACAAATCGAGCGGAAGGGGCTCGACTTCGTCGCCCGCCGTGTGGATGAAAAGAGCGAGTTCGTCCGCTCGAGCGACGTCTGGTTCCGCCCCGTGCAGTTCGCCAACGCGCCCGATGGAACGCTTTACGTGCTCGATATGTATCGCGAGGTGATCGAGCATCCCAAGAGCCTGCCGCCGATCATCAAACAGCACCTCGACCTGACCAGCGGCCGCGATCGCGGAAGGATCTGGCGAATCGCGCCGGAAGGATTCCAGTCGCCGCGGCCGCCGGCGATGGGCGAGATGACCGCGGCCGAACTTGTCGCCGCCCTCGACGATCCCAACGGCTGGCGCCGCGACACGGCCGCGCGGCTTCTTTACCAGCAGCAACCACGTTCGACGATTCCGCACTTGGAGAAACTCGCGCGCTCCGCCGCTCGCCCCGAAGGCCGCATTCATGCGATGAATGCGCTCGACGGGCTGGACGCCATCACCGCGGAGGTCGTCCTAGCCGCACTCGATGATGAGCATCCGCACGTGCGGCGCCACGCGGTGCGGCTGGCGGAGCGGGTTGTCGAGTCGCCTCTCGTGCAGGAGCGGTTGTACTCGCTCATCGAGGATCCGGACATCCGCGTCGTTTACCAGCTCGCGTTTTCGCTGGGCGAGTTGCGAGGTCCAAAGCGGAATCAGGCGCTCGCGGCGATTGTGCGGCGGCATCCGGAGAATCGCTGGATGCGCGTCGCGGCGCAAAGCTCGCTGGCCGAGGGCGCCGGCGACGTGCTGGCCGAGTTGGCCGCGGATGCGAAGTTCCGCTCGACCCCGGCGGGGCGAAGCTGGCTTTCCACGCTCGCGACGCAGATTGGGAAGCAGCAGCGTCCCGCGGACGTGGCGGCGGTGACGGACGTGCTCCACAAGCTCGCCGGCGATCCCTCGGCGAAGGCGGCGCTGCAAACGATCATCCAAGCCCTCGCCGCCAGGCCGGGAAGTCCGCTCGCGGAGCAAATGGCCGCCGCTACCGGCGGAGAGTCGGAGGCGGTTCTGCGAGAGCTGTTCACGTCGGCCCGCGACCAGGTCCTCAACTACCAGACCGACCCCGAGAAGCGGGCCGAGCTGGTGCATCGCCTTCGCTGGGGCGAACTCGACGAAGCGGCGCCCGTTCTTACGGCTCTCTTGTCGCCCGCCCAACCGGCCGACGTGCAGGCGGCGGCGCTGGCGACCTTGGCGTCTTTCCCGTCGCCCGCAGTGGCCGCGCTCCTGGTCCAGCGGTGGCCGAGCCTCAGCCCCAGCCTTCGCTCCCGCGCGGCCGAGGCGCTCTTCTCCCGCGACGCCTGGATCCCCGCGCTCCTGGAGGCGGTGGAGCAAGGCCGCATCGCGCCCGGCGACCCGCAGCCGGGTCGATTGAAGCTACTGGCCGCTCATCCCGATTCCGCGATCGCCGCACAGGCCCGGCGGGTGCTGGAGCAGACGCAAACCACCGGCCGCGGCGAACTGCTGGCGAAGTTCCGCGCCGCGCTTGAACTGGAAGGCGACGCGGCCCCCGGCAAGGCCGCCTTCACCAAGCACTGCTCCAAGTGCCATCGCCTGGAAGGCGCCGGCCACGAGCTCGGCCCCAACCTGGCCGCCATGCAGAATCGCGGCCCGGAGGCGATCCTCACCAACGTGATCGACCCCAACCGCGAGGTGAACCCGCAGTACGTCACCTACGTGCTCATCACGCAGGACGGCCGCTCGCTCTCGGGCATGATCTCCGCCGAGACCGCCACCAGCGTCACCCTCCGCCGCGCGGAGAACGCCCACGACACCGTGCTGCGGATCGACATCGACGAGCTCCGCAGCACCGGCCAGTCGCTCATGCCGGAGGGAATGGAGAAAGAGATCGACGTGCAAATGATGGCCGACCTGATCGCCTACATCCAGTCGGTCGAGTAGCCGTTGCGGGGCCCCGCCGGCTCAAGCATGTGGCGCCGGATTTGCTCATTAATATGTTCGTTCTCTAGGCATTCATCATGGAGGCGGCATGGACGTTCAAGAGCATTTTTCAAAGCGAAAGGTTCCTTACGAAACATTGCGTCACGGGCCGGTCACGAGCGCAGCCGATGTGGCGGCGACGATTGACGCCCCGCTCCACGCGGTAGCCCAGACGCGGCTGCTCAAGGCCGATGGCGGTTACTGCTACGTCGTCGCGGTGGCGCCCGCCGAGCGGGAAATCGACTTCGAAAAAGCCGGCGAGGCGCTCGGGGGAAGCCGCCTGGAGCCGGCCTCGCCGGAGGAAACCGCGGTCCAGTGTCCTGACACCGAGGGCGGAATCATTTCCCCCTTCGGCTCGCAGTACCATCTCAAGGTCCTGCTCGACGAAGAGTTGTCGCGGGAAGAATACGTGCACTTTCCCGGCGCGACGCGAGAGGAAACGATCCGCGTCAAGCTTGGCGACTACGTGCAGAT
>JAHWKS010000720.1 GCA_019347795.1 Planctomycetota bacterium
GGGGGTTTCTTTTATTTTTTCTCCCGGGGGGGGGGGCCGTCTTTGGGGGGCGCGTGGCCCGCCCGGGGTTTCCCGCTTGGGCCCAAAAAGACCCCCGACCCCCTGTTCCGGCTCCCCTGATTCCGGCCGGGACCTACAAAGAATTCATCTCCTCCTGCGAACAACCTTCGCGATCCGCATGTCATGTTAGTGATCGGGGTGGCGGGCGGCGTGGCCAGCGGCAAGAGCCTCGTGTGCCGCGAGTTAGCCCGCCTGGGGGCCGTGGTGCTCGGCGCCGATGAAGTTGGCCATCGCGTGCTGGAGGAGCCGGCAGTTTGTGAGGCGATTCGCCGGGAATGGGGTGACGAGGTTTTTACGCCGGAGGGGAAAGTAAATCGAGCGGCATTGGCCCAGCGGGTGTTTGCCCCGGGCCCCGAGGGCGCCGAGCAATTAGCCCGGCTGGAGAGGATCACCCATCCGCGGATTGGATCGCGGCTTAAGGAACAGATCGACGAACTGAGGGCCCGCGGCGCCGAGGTCGTGGTGCTGGACGCGGCCGTGATGTTCAAAGCGGGATGGCATCGGCTTTGCGATCGGCTCGTGTTTGTCGATGCTCCCCGCGAAGTTCGGCTGGCCCGGGCGCTAGCGCGCGGCTGGAGCGAAGACCACTTCGCCGCCCGCGAAGCGGCGCAGATGCCGGTGGAAGCGAAGCGGCGGCTGGCCGACGACATCATCGACAATTCGGGCGATCTGACGCATGCGATCGAGCGAGTGGGGCGGCTGTGGCGCTCGCTGGGGATTAAAAAAAGCTCGTGACTGCCATTTTCAAACCGCCGGTTTTTGCCTACCCTAAACAATAACTCGCCTGGGGCGCTTCACCTCGCCCGACCACCCTTTCAAAAAGCTGTCTGTTCTCGCGGCGCATGAGCGTCGCCCCTCGTCCTCTATCCCGTTTTGACCTGCCTTTCGCGGCGTTCGTCCGCGGATCCCATTTTTCCGCTCAGGAGCTTGGAGCGTCATGTCTCGTACGCCCAGCGATCGTCAAAGCCATCGTCGCAACGTCCGCACGGAGCATCGTCGCCGCGGCCCGGGGAATAATCACTCCCCCCGCAATGGAGACGGGAATGGCGACGGTTATGTCTTCTCCGAGGATGAGCGCGAGCCGCTCTCCCTTGCCGAAGAGATCGCCGAGGAGGTGGACTCCGGCCGCTTCGAGCCCGGCGATCGGTATGAAAAGGTCAAGCAGGGAGAGGTCCATCTGGCCGAGCTGCAGCGGATGACGATGGGGGAGCTCCTGGACGAGGCCCGCAGGGAGAACGTCAACGAAACGTCCGGCATGAAGAGGCAGGACCTCATTTTCCGCATCCTCAAGGAGCGCGTGAAAATGAACGGCCTGATGTACGGCGAGGGAACGCTGGAGATCCTGCCCGACGGGTTCGGCTTCCTCCGCAGCCCCGATTACCACTACCTCTCCTGCCCTGACGACATCTACGTCTCTCCCAGCCAGATCCGCCGCTTCGGCCTGCGGAACGGCGTGACCGTGTCGGGGCAGATTCGGCCTCCCAAGGAGAACGAGCGCTACTTCGCACTGCTTCGGGTCGAGGCGATCAACTACGAAGACCCGAACATCATGTCGGAGAAGGTGATCTTCGACGACCTCACGCCGCTGCACCCCAACGCGCGGATCGTGATGGAGTACTCGCCCGAAGACGTCGAGACGCGGGTGGTCGATATGATGACCCCCATCGGCTTCGGCCAGCGAGGCTTGATTGTCAGCCCGCCGCGGGCGGGAAAGACAATCCTCATGCAGAAGATGGCCAAGGCCGCCCTGGCGAACTACCCGGAAGCCTACGTGATGATGCTCCTCATCGACGAGCGGCCCGAGGAAGTGACCGACATGGAGCGGCAGGTGAAAGGCGACAACTGCGAGGTGATCAGCTCCACCTTCGACGAGCCTTCCTCCCGGCACGTGCAGGTTTCGGAGATGGTGCTGGAGAAGGCCAAGCGGATGGTCGAGTACGGCCGGGACGTGGTGATCTTCCTCGACTCGATCACCCGGCTGGCCCGGGCCTGGAACACCGAGTGTCCGCAGTCGGGCAAGATCCTCTCGGGCGGTCTGGACGCCAACGCCATGCAGAACCCGAAGCGGTTCTTCGGCTCGGCCCGGAAAGTGGAAGAGGGAGGCTCGCTGACGATCCTCGCCACCGCGCTGGTGGATACGGGAAGCCGGATGGATGAGGTCATTTTCGAGGAGTTCAAAGGGACGGGCAACCTCGAGATTTGCCTGGACCGCAAGCTGGTGGACCGCCGCCTGTGGCCGGCGATCGACATCAACCGCAGCGGCACGCGCCGCGAAGAGATGCTGATGGATCCGGAGGAGTATCGCCGCGTGTGCGTCCTCCGCCGCGTGCTGAACGACATGAACGCCCCCGATGCGATGGAACTGCTCACCTCCCGCCTCCGCAAGACGAAGTCGAACGCGGAGTTTTTGATGAGCATGAATATGAAGTGACCCGAATGCGGAGTGCGGAATGCGGAGTGCGGAATACGGAAATGGAAGTTGGTATTACACTGTCGGCTCGGTGACGTGACCCCTGACCCCTGACTCCTGACCCCTGACCGACGACGCCGCACACGCCTGGCGAAGCGAACCCCGGCCTCCTACTTTCCTCGCATCATGCCGCACTTCTACGAAGGAGATCGCCGCGGGGGGGAAGGTCGCTTTGCGATTGTCGTTTCGCGATATAATCAAACGATCACCTCGAAGTTGCTCTCCGGGGCGATCGAGACGCTCACCAGCCACGGCGTCGCCGAGGATGCGATCGACGTGGCGTGGGTTCCCGGCGCCTGGGAGGCGCCGGTCGTCGTCCAGCGGATGGCCCGCGGCGGGCGGTATGCCGCCGTGGTATGTCTCGGCGCGGTGATTCGCGGCGAGACGACGCACGACCAGCACATTAACCAGCAGGTGAGCCAGAGTCTCGGCCGGATCGCGCTGGAGACGGAGACGCCGGTCGCGTTCGGGGTGCTGACGTGCAATACGCTGGAGCAAGCGATTCACCGCGCCGGCGGCAACCAGGGCCACAAAGGCGTCGAGTGCGCCGAGGCGGCCCTGGAGATGGCAAGCTTGATGAAGAAACTTCCGTAGTCGCCGCGGCGTCTTTCCGGCGCCGGGGCGGTGTGGGGCAGTCCTGACGACGCGACTTTCCCTCCCCGACAAAAACACTCGCCAGGGCGTTCTTTTTGCATGGCTGATCGGCGCGGCTTCCTGCGAGTATCGTTCTCGCGAAGCAGGCGCGGGATTGCCATGCGCACCGGAACGCGCGGCGTTATAACATATCCTTAATAGTTCCCATGACCGGCCGCAGCCGAGCCCGTGAAGTGGTCCTCCAGGTGCTCTACCAGGACGACCTGAACCCCGACGCCGATCCGGCGGCGGTCGAGGAGTTCCTGCGCTATCGCCTCAAGGGAAACCCGCAGCTCATCGAGTTCGCGCAGTCGCTCCTCTCCGGCGTGCGCCGGAACCGCGTCGAGCTGGACGAGATGCTCGGCCGCTGCGCCGCCAACTGGTCGCTGGAGCGGATGGCGGTCACCGACCGCAACGTGATCCGCCTGGGGGCCTACGAGATCCTCTACACCGAGACGCCCGGCCCGGTCGTCATCAACGAGGCGGTGGAGCTGGCCAAGCGCTTCGGCGCCAGGCAATCGGCCCAGTTCGTCAACGGCGTCTTGGACCGCTTCCTCCACGATTGGCTGCAAGACCGCCCCGAAGACCAATAATGCTCAACGTGATGCACTCGTGGAACGCTCGCGGCGGGTGGCTGGCGGCGGAGCGGAGCGACGCCCCAGCCT
>JAHWKS010000721.1 GCA_019347795.1 Planctomycetota bacterium
CGCGGGTGTAGCTCAATGGTAGAGCCCCAGCCTTCCAAGCTGGTTGTGAGGGTTCGATTCCCTTCACCCGCTCTGGGAAGCGCCGACGGCAAAAGTCGCAGGGAGCATTGAAGTGGCCGCTGTAGCTCAGTTGGCAGAGCGCGTCCTTGGTAAGGACGAGGTCATGGGTTCAAGTCCCATCAGCGGCTCTTTTGACGTCGGAGGTTTCTTCAGCACCCTGGCCCACGGGCCGGGTTCAAATAGATTCGCGTCGTTTGGCATCACCCCCTCGTAGTAAATAGGTTGAATGAACCATGGCCAAGGAGGAATTCAAAAGGACAAAACCGCACGTCAACGTCGGCACCATCGGCCACATTGACCACGGAAAGACGACCCTCACCGGCGCCATTCTGGCGGTGCAGGCCGAACGGGGCTTTGCGCAGAAGAAGTCGTACGCCGACATCGCCAAGGGCGGCACGGTGCGCGATGAAACCAAGACGGTGACGATTCACGTCTCGCACGTGGAGTACGAGACCGACAAGCGGCACTACGCCCATATCGACTGTCCGGGCCACGCCGACTTCATCAAGAACATGATCACCGGCGCCGCCCAGATGGACGGGGCGATCCTCGTGGTTTCGGCCGCCGACGGACCGATGCCGCAGACCAAGGAGCACGTGCTTCTGGCCCGGCAGGTGGACGTGCCGGCCTTGGTGGTGTTCCTCAACAAGATCGACCTGGTGGACGACGAGGAGCTCTTGGACCTGGTCGAGATCGAGATTCGCGAGTTGCTGGAGAAGTACGACTTCAGCCCCGATACCCCCATTGTCCGCGGTTCGTCGCTCCCGGCGTACCAGAACCCTGGCGACGCGGCGGCGTCGAAGTGCATCTCCGACCTGATGGACGCCATCGATAGCTGGATTCCCGAGCCCGAGCGGGCCGTGGACAAGCCGTTCCTGATGGCCATTGAAGACGTGTTCTCGATCGAAGGCCGCGGCACGGTGGCCACCGGCCGTATCGAGAAGGGCGTGATCAAAGTCGGCGAGGAAGTGGAGATCGTCGGCCTGGCAGGCAAGCCGACCAAGACGGTTTGCACCGGCGTGGAGATGTTCCGCAAGATCCTGCAGGAAGGCCGCGCCGGCGACAACGTCGGCTGCCTCCTCCGCGGCATCAAAAAGGAAGCCATCCAGCGCGGCCAGGTGCTGGCCAAGCCCGGCTCCATCACCCCGCACATGAAGTTCGAGGCCGAGGTGTACTGCCTCTCGAAGGATGAAGGCGGCCGTCACACGCCGTTCTTCAGCGGCTATCGCCCGCAGTTCTACTTCCGCACGACGGACGTGACCGGCACGGCGAACCTGGTGGACGCCGAGATGTGCATGCCCGGCGACAACGTGAAGATCACGGTCGAGCTGCACAAGCCGATCGCAATGGAAGAGGGCGTTCGCTTCGCCATTCGCGAAGGCGGCCGGACCGTCGGCTCGGGCGTGGTTACGAAGATCGTGGAGTAGATCCAATGTGTGGGCACACGGCGCCGTGGTAGGGAACGGCGCCCGGAGTGTGCCTGCTGCCTACAGGGGTGTAGCTCAATTGGCAGAGCGCTGGTCTCCAAAACCAGAGGTTGCGAGTTCGATTCCCGCCGCCCCTGCCATACATCGCGCGGGGCGGCCGGCCAGGCGCCGGCCGTCGCGCGTGTGCTTACTTTACCGGTAAACGGACGGAAAACGGACTTCGTTCGTCGTTCATCATCTATCGCAGGGAGCGCGGAACCATCCATGGGTAAAGAAAAAAGCGTTCAGGCCGGCGTCCTCCATGAGATATTTCAAGTGGGGGTCTACAAGCGCAGCCAGGGCCGGATCGCGCGGCAGGTCACCTTCGCGGTGCTGGGGGCGACGATTGCGCTGGCGGCGTACTCGCTCTGGAGTTTCATGAGCGCAACGCGGTTCTCGCGCGATTTCCTCGGCATGAACGTCGAGGCGGTGGTGGACGTCGCCCAGTTGCGATGGCTGCTCCCGGCGGTGCTCCTTCTGGCGGGCATTTGGATCGCGTACCGCGTGGTTAACCTGCCGAGGTTCGCCGACTTTTTAATCGCCGTGGAGGCCGAGATGAACAAGGTCTCGTGGCCGTCACGAACGGAGTTGTTCCGCAGCTCGATGGTGGTGATCATCGTCATCTTCGTGCTGGCGTTTTTGTTGTTTGGTTATGACATCGTCTGGCAAAGTTTCTTCCGGGCGATCGGCGTTTTGAAATAATTGAGCGAGGATGGGTTCTGTGATCGACGAGCCGAAGGACGTACCCGAAGAGCAGCAGGCGCCGACGCCCCCGGGCGACGCGTCTTCGGCTGCGCCGCCGGACGACGCCTCGGCTTCCCGGGCCGAGGCGGCCGCAAGCGATGCGCGCCCTGCGGAGGAAAGCCGCGAGGCGCCGCCGGAGGTCGATCAAGAGTTGCCCGACGAGCCCCTCGACGACGCCGCCCCGGGAGAAGAGCCCGCAGAAGAGGCCTTCGCCGAGGAGCAAGCGGAGCAAGAAGCCGAGGAGGGCGCCGAGCCGGTCGCCGAAGAGGAAGCCGAGCCCGAGAGTGAAGCGGCCGCCGAAGAAGAAGCCGCCGCCGAGGAGGAAGAAGGGGAGCGGAAGGACTGGTACATCCTCAAGGTGCAGAGCAACCGCGAGAACTCGATCTGCGACGGTCTCCGCCGCCGGTTGAAGATCGCCGGCCTGGAGGAGTTTTTCGGAGACATCATCGTTCCCACCGAGGAAGTCCGCGAGTTCAAAGAAGGCAAGGCGCGGATCGTCAAGCGAAAGCTGTACCCGGGCTACATCGTCGTGAACATGGTGATTAATGACGACACGTGGTTCCTGGTCCGCGAGACGCCCGGCATCGGCGACTTCACCGGCGCCGGCGGGAAGCCCACGCCAATGCTGCCGCACGAAGTCGAAAAGATCCTTCGCCTGGCCGGCAAGCTGGAGCGGCCCGAGAAGACCGGACCGCGGCCGCTCATCCCGTACAAGGTGGGGGACAAGGTCCGTATCGAGGAAGGCAACTTCCAGAACTTCGAGGGCGAGGTCAACGCCATCGACGAAGCCAACGGCCGCGTGACCATCATGATCCAGATCTTCAACCGCACCACCCCCGTCGAGCTGGAGCACTGGCAGGTCAAAGCTCTTTGACATAACGGCGCGCTTGCGGTTTCGCGCGGCGCCACAACCAAGAGACAACGACTTCAGGATCGTAGCACATGGCGAAGCAAGTAGTCGGACAAGCAAAATTCCAGGTCCCCGGGGGCCAGGCCACCCCCGCGCCGCCGGTCGGCACGTCGCTTGGTAAGTTCGGCATCAACCTGGGCCAGTTCGTCCAGCAGTTCAACGACCGGACGAAAGAGTTCAACGGCATGCCGCTGCCGGTAATCGTTACCGTGTACAACGACCGCAGCTTCGACTTCATCGTCAAAAGTCCTCCCGCCGCGGCGCTGTTGAAGCAAGCGGCGGGTATCGCCAAAGGCTCCGGCGTGCCCAACCGCGATAAGGTCGGGAAGGTGAGCCAGTCCCAAATCACCGAGATTTACGAACGCAAGAAAGCCGACCTCAACGCCCGCGATGCGGAGCACGGCTGCCGGATGATCGCCGGCACCGCCCGCAGCATGGGCTTAGAGGTGGAGGAGTAAAGAAGGGAGTGATGGAGTGATGGGAAGAGAATCTTTGGCGCCGCGGTTACCTGAAATTATCTCCAACACTCCATAACTCCAACACTCCATCACCCGGTTGATTTGTTCGTGCTGGGAGGGTCGCCCGCGGCGCGCCACTGTTTCCTTCCCTGCTAATTTGTGTTCCTTATGGCCAAACGCTCAAAA
>JAHWKS010000024.1 GCA_019347795.1 Planctomycetota bacterium
GTAATCGGAACCGAACACCGCGACGGTTTTTTACTGGAGCATGGTCCGGACGCCCAGAATCGCGGGCCCCTCCCCTATACGGAGGGAATTGGCGGCGCCTCGTCGGCGCGGTTTGCAGCGCGAACCTCCGCCCAAGGTCTCGAGGAGCGGCGTGATCCTGGGCTGGTGGGCCACGTGGAGGCGGCGGTCAATCGGTGCCGGCAGAGTCGTAAAGCCGTGAGCGTCTTAGCGATCGGCATCGACAATGAGGCGAACCTTGCTTTCACCACCGGCGTCGAAGGCGTGCGCCGAGCCGTGCAGTTGGTGATCACCGTCGCCCGCTCGCTGTGCGAGGGGGACACCGCCTGCATTCCCGTGGGCGAGGGGCGCGCCGCCGTGGTGCTGGAGGATTACGATCGCTCCCAAGCCGTGACATTGGCCCGCCGCCTGACGGCGACGGTGGCGCAGTGCGTCACGGCGCGGCAGGCGTGGTTCGGCGGGATGACGTTGAGCGTCGGGGTAGCGACGCTCGCCCTCTCGCCCCGCAATTTCCCGCCGCAAGAGCTGATCGACGCCGCTTGGCGGTGCCTCTCCGCCGCTCAAACCTCCGGCGGCAACGTGGTGAAGAGCATCGATATCTACTAAGCAGTTGCGTTTCGGCGATTGCCGCGGAAGCCTATAATCGGCGCGGGCGAGCGATCTCCCGAGGACGCCTGACCGACCACGACCAGCGTTGGAAAAACCCCGCTACGCATGACGCTAAATCCTTCAGGAGGCTTTCATGTCCGAGGATCCGGACCTTTCCCGCGATGATCGCCCGGCGGAGGCGAGCGAGGAGTTCGAGCATCGCGAGGATCATCAGCCGATCGACGATCTGCTGGAGCGCATCCGCTTCACGTGCGAGAAGCTCGTGCGCGATCGCGCCTCGCGCGGCGACGTGAAGATTCTCAGCCGCACACTGCGGGAGCTGCGATACGCGTTCAAGGTCTTCGCCAAGTACCGCGACCGCCGCAAGGTGACGGTGTTCGGCTCGGCCCGCACGTCTTCGGACGCGGCCGCCTATCGCCAGGCGGTGACGCTGGGCAAGGCGATGGCCCGCGACGGGTGGATGGTCGTCACCGGCGCCGGCGGCGGGATCATGGAGGCCGGGCATCGCGGCGCCGGGCGGGAGTTGTCGATGGGGCTGAACATCATGCTCCCCTTCGAGCAGCACGCCAACGCCATCATCGACGGCGATCCGAAGCTCGTCCACATGAAATACTTCTTCACACGCAAGCTGATGTTTGTGAAGGAGTGCGACGCCGTGGTCTGCCTGCCCGGCGGACTCGGCACCCTGGACGAAGCCATGGAGGTCCTCACGCTGCTGCAGACCGGCAAGCGCAATCCTGCCCCGGTGGTGCTGCTGGACGAGCCCGGCGGCGCCTATTGGCGCCATCTGCACGACTTCATCGTCCACAACGTCTTGAAGGGCGGGATGATCTCGCCCGAGGACTTGCGGCTCTACAAAGTCACCGACGACGTGGTAGAGGCGGTGGATGAGATTCACCGCTTCTACTCCGTCTATCACAGCATGCGGTACGTCCGCGACCGGCTCGTGTTTCGCCTGCGCAAGCCCCCGAGCGAGGCGCTGCTGGCCGAGATAAACCAGGATTTCAACGACATCCTGGTGGACGGCCGATTCTCCCTCAGCACGCCGCTTTCCGAGGAGGACGAGCCGGACCTGGCCGAGCTGCCGCGTCTGGTGTTCCATTTCAATCGCCGCAATCTGGGCCGCCTCCGGGAGTTGATCGACTGCCTCAACCGCGGCTATGTAACCGAGCCGGAAAAAATCCCCTCATCCCAGGAAACTCCGCCCGAGGCGTGAGTTATGGACGCGGCCGACGGCCTGGATGGTAGACAAGGGCCGGTTCTGTCGGCAGAACCGGTCGTTTTTTCGGTAGTAACATCGTGGAGGAGATTGCGCTGAGAAAGTGTGACCGGGGCGAAGACTCGATCCGCATAAGCAAAGGGGGGATCGACCTTATGGTGACACGGACTCAGACGCAGCAAACCCGCAGTTCTCCCGCCGGCGACGGCGCCTCGACGGCCGACTATCGCCTCTTTTGGCGCCGCCGCGCCTCGACGCCTTGGCGCCGAGAAGAGTTCCAATCCCGCGAAGAAGCGTTCGACCGCTTCTTTTACCTCCTGGGGAAAGGGCTGGAGATCCGCTGGCGGTCGCTGGATAAGCCGCGGTAGCCTGCTTTTCACTTCGCGGCTGGCTCCGCCGGAAGGTTCGCGGTCGCGGGCGGCTTGTTGTCCGGAAAGTAGCGTCGATTGAAGATGTCCGGATCGAAGGGATCGCGGGCAGGACCGATCGCACCCGGCTCGCGACTCTCAGGGTGGCCGGTGAAGACGCTGCGGTGAATCTCATGTTGGCGAACGACCGACAGGGGCGCGGTCGCCGCGGCCGGCCTTTCGTCCGGAAGCGAGCCGATTTGTTGCCGGCCCGGCTCGCCCCGTGAGGCGGCCAGGCGAGCCCACTCGCGAAGCTGCTCCCATTGCCGTTCCCGGCGTCCGTCGAAAAGGCCGGCCGGCTCGCCGCCGTGCGGACCGCGCGGAACCGTCAACAGCGGGCTTCTGTCGGGTTCTGCCGAATTGAGCATCTGCAGCGCCGCGTAGAGGTTCCGCTGCGTCAATCGCCGCGGCAGCGTTTGCCCGTCGGTCAGCGGACGCAGGAGGCGAAACTCACGGTTCGCCTGGCTCCCGTGACAGGCGTTCGTGCCGCACCGGTTCAAGAGCAGCGGCTGCACCACCGAGGCGAACATCTCCACCGCCGGCGCCGGCATGTCTTCAAGCGCCTGCTCAACCTTGCTCCAATCAACGCCCGACCCCGCTTCGGCGGGCGACTCGGCGGCGATCCGGTCCGCTTCGGCCGCATGGAGCAGGCGCCGGCGGAGGGCCAGCGCTCGCGGATCGAACGGGTTGATCGATAGTGCGGCAAGCAGTTGATCCGCCGCGCGATGGTGCAATTCGTGCCGCAGGCACCATTCCCCGAGTTCCAGACGCTGCCGCAGGTTGCGCGGATCGAGCAAGGCCTGCTTCCGGGCGTAGGCCTCTTCGAGGTCGCGGCACTGAAACTCCACCTCGTCGGCCGGCAGCCGGACTTCTCCCGACTCGCCGAACGCCACCAGGTAGCGATCACCGAGGCGGGTGATTTGCCCGCGGATGACGTGGCCGTTGCGCAGCACGAGCACTCCGTCGGGCGAGGCCGGCGACCGATCGTCCCCGCTCGCCGCCGACGCCGCCAGCAAAACCCAAGCCGCAATGGCGCCCAGCCGACAATTCATGGCGCGAGAAGGCTACCGGCGCCCCGTCGGCCGGTCAATGCCAAATGTCGCGGCGCGATCGGGCGCCTCGCTCTTTCCAGTGGGCGCCGGCCGGCTCGGAGGTTCGTTCACGGTGCGGTTTTTCATTATGAGAACGGCACGGCCGTGCTGCGGCCGGTCGCGTCCAAGGGACTGCGACGGTGAAGTATACTTGAGAAGTCTTCGTCGGACTTCTCGCTGGGATCGTTCATGATGCGTGCCGCCGCCGTCTTCGCGATTTTCTGGTTCTGCATCGCTACGCTCTCCGCGGGGGAGTTGGAGATCAAGGCGGTGGATCGCGATTCGGGAGAGCCGATCGCGGTGCGGATGCACTTGAAGGATGAGCGGGGTCGCCCGGTCGAGGCGGGGAAGGCGCCGTTCTGGAAGGATCACTTCGTCTTCGAAGGGCAGATCACGCTCAAACTGCGGCCCGGCCGGTACTCGTTCGAAGTGGAGCGAGGTCCGGAGTACCGGGTCCGCACCGGCTATTTCACGATTGAGCGCACCAGCAAGGACGCAAAGACCGTTGACATGCCGCGGTTCGTGAATATGGCCGAGGAGGGGTGGTGGTCGGGCGATCTGCACGTGCACCGGCCGTCGGAAGACATCGAACTGCTGATGAAGGCGGAAGATCTGCACGTGGCGCCGCTCATTACATGGTGGAACGACAGGAACCCTTGGGACGAGCGGGAACTGCCGAAAGACCTGGTGACGCGCTTTGACGACGATCGCTTCTACAGCCTAATGGCCGGCGAGGATGAGCGCGGCGGCGGAGCGCTCTTGTACTTCGGTTTGGATCGGCCGCTGCCGATCGCCGGGGCCGAGCGGGAGTTTCCCTCGTCGGCCGAGTTTCTCCGCCAGGCGCATCGGCAAGCGCCGGATTTGCATGTCGATATCGAGAAACCCTTCTGGTGGGATTTTCCGATGTGGATCGCCTCGGAGATGTGCGACTCGATCGGCGTGTGCCACAACCATCTCTTGCGGGAGGGCGTGCTGGACAACGAGGCGTGGGGCCGGCCCCGTGACGGCGTGCTCTATCCCGGCGTCCCCGGCAACGCCCGCTGGACGCAGGCGATTTACTTTCACCTGCTCAGCGCGGGGGTGCGCCTTCCGCCCAGCGCCGGCAGCGCGTCGGGCGTGCTGCCCAACCCGGTCGGCTACAACCGCGTCTATGTGCATTGCGGCGACGAGTTCACTTGGGACGCCTGGTGGAGCAACCTGCGGGCGGGCCGGGTAATTGTTACGAACGGTCCGCTCCTTCGCCCGCTGGTGAACGGCCGATTGCCCGGCCACGTGTTCCACGCTTCGGCGGGGCAGACGGTGGAGCTGGAAACCGCGGTTAGCCTGAGCACGCGAGACAAGATCGAGTACCTGGAGATCATCCAAAACGGCAACGTCGCCGAGAGCGTTCGCCTTGACGACTACGTGCAAGCCGGCGGGAAGCTGCCGACGGTGAAGTTCACCGAGAGCGGCTGGATGCTGATCCGCGCCGTCGCCAACCACGAGAAGACGTATCGCTTTGCGCTCACGGGGCCTTACTACGTTGAGTTTGATAGTCAGCCGCGGATCAGCAAAGAGTCGGCGCAGTTCTTTCTTGATTGGGCCAATGAGCGGGCCGGGCAAATCCGCCTGGACGACCCGGAGAAGCAGCGGCAGGTGATGCAGTTCCACAACGCCGCCGTCCGCTTCTGGCAGGAGCGCGTCGAGTCGGCGAATCCCGAGTAGACGGCTGTGTCGTATCATGCCCGCGCGGTATAGTCGGAGCAGTGCTTGCTCCCCCACGTGTCCCGCCGCATGAATTCCTCCGATTGGCGCTCGCTGTATCCTTTCGCGTCGCATTTCTACCCGATCACCGACGACGTGCGAATGCATTACGTGGATGAAGGGAACGGACCGCCGCTGTTGATGGTGCACGGCAATCCGACGTGGTCGTTCTACTGGCGGCGAATCATCGCGGCGTTTCGCGATCGCTTTCGCTGCGTCGCGCCGGATCACGTGGGTTGCGGGCTGAGCGACAAGCCGCGCGACTACCCCTATACGCTTTCGCGGCGCCGGGATGACCTCGTGGCGCTGGTGGAGCACTTGGACCTGCGGGACATCACGCTGCTGGTTCACGACTGGGGAGGCGCCATCGGGCTGGGCGCCGCACTGGCGGCGCCGGAGCGATTCTCGCGGCTGGTGCTCTTCAACACCGGCGCGTTTCCGCCGCCGTTCATTCCGCTGCGGATTCGCATCTGCCGCATGCCGCTGGTGGGCCGGGCGGCCGTGCAAGGGCTCAACCTGTTCGCGCGGGCGGCGCTGTCGATGGCGACCGAGAAGCCCGAGCGACTCACGCCGGCGGTGCGGGCGGGCTTGCTGGCGCCGTATAATCGCTGGTCCAGCCGCCGGGCGATCGATCGCTTCGTCTCGGACATCCCGTCCGCGCCGCGCCACCCGACGTGGCGCGTGCTCGAGGAGATCGAAGCCGGATTGCCCTCGCTCGCGTCGCTGCCGACAATGTTCATCTGGGGCATGCGCGATTGGTGCTTCACCCCCGCCTGCCTGGAGCGGCTCCGGCAAAGCCTCCCCGACGCGGAGGTCCATCGCCTGGAAGACGCGGGACATTATGTCGTGGAAGACGCCCACGAACGGATCGTTCCACTGCTGGAGCAGTTCGTCGCCGCCGGTCAACCGGCAAAGTAGCAGACTCCAAAGCCGTCTGGCATGTCCGATCCACGAAGCGAGAATGGGGCTGATCCGCTCACGGTCGGCCAATGCGCCTCGCTGGCGTGTCTCTTGGAGGCGGCCGCGCCGAAACCGGGCAATGTGCATCGCGGCGCCGACTTCGACGACGTCACGTTCTATGACTTCGCCGCAAGCGCCGTGGCGATCGCGCCGGCGATGGATCGTGCAATGGACGGCGTGGGGGCGGCAGTTCTGTCGGCCGTGCGGGCGACGAGGGCAATCGTTCGCACGAACACGAACCTCGGGATGGTGCTGCTCTTGGCACCGCTGGCCGCCGTCCCGCGCGAGACGCCGCTGCGAGAGGGCGTCGGCGCCGTACTCGCGTCGCTTTCGCCGCAGGACGCCCGCGATGTGTACGAAGCGATTCGCCTGGCGGCGCCGGGCGGATTGGGCAAGGCGAAAGAAATGGACGTCGCCGGGCCTCCCCCCGACGACCTGCTGGCCGCGATGCGCACGGCGGCCGATCGCGATATGATCGCGCGGCAGTACACCCACGATTTTGAAGACGTGCTCGAGTTCGTGGCGCCGGCGATTACCGAGGGCCAGTCCCGTGGCTGGACGCTCATCGACAGCATCATCCATGCTCACCTGCGAACGATGCACGCGTTCCCTGACAGCCTGATCGCCCGCAAGTGCGGCGAGGCCGCGGCGCGACAAGCTGCGGCGCGAGCCGGCGCCATCCTGGAAGCCGGCGAGCCCGGGGACGAGGCTTATCTCCGCGCCGTCGCCGATTTCGACGTCTGGCTGCGAAGCGACGGGCATCGTCGCAATCCGGGGACCACCGCAGACCTGATCGCCGCCGGACTCTTTGTCGGGTTCCGCGAAGGCGCGCTGGAGAGACTGCCGTTGCTTCGATCTAAACGCCGTCGTTTACGGGATAGCGCTGGTCGGTGATCCGCAAGCTCACCGACGCCGACATCGCGAGAAGGTTGCGCAGGCGATGTCCAACCCCGCTGGGCCTTAACCGCCGATCGCGTCCAGCTTCTCGTCGCTGAGGTAGCCGTAGCGGTTGACCCAGAAGCCGTGGGGGCCGGCTTGGCGGGCCAGGGCGAGGCGGCGGCCGAAATCGTCGAGCGGGCCGTAGGCGTGGACGAGCGTGTGGACCGGCGTGGCGCCGGCGCCGGCCTGCGCCTGACGGATCTTGCGAAGCTGCGGCTCGCGGCCTACCGGGAACGGCTGGTCGGGGCTCGGATAGCGGTAGGCGTCGAGGTTGCGAAGTCCCTCGTCGTCGGCGATGTCGAGCAGTCGCACCAGCGCTCGCGTCAGCAAAGGCTCCGAGAGGTTCGGATTCGCCTCCAGCAGTTGCCGGCCGTAGAGCCGCAGCATCATTGCCCAGTGCATGCCATAGAGCTTGACCGCGACCGAGGCGCAGTGTCGTGAGACGCGGGCGAAGTCGAAGCCCGAGACGATCGACCAGGGAGGCGGAAAGGCGTTGGCCGAAAGCTCCTTCTTCCGGCCGCCGGCTTCGTCCATCGCGCGGCGGAATGAGGCGACCAACTCCTCCGCCAACGTCGCCTTGAAGTGCAGCAAGGCCGCCACGCCGCGGTAGTCGGCAAACAGCCGCATCAGCAAAAACTCTCGCTCGGCATCGGACGAGAGCCAACGGCGGAGCGCATCGTCCGTGAGTTCGCCGTGCAAAATGCAATACAGCGACTCCGCATCGCGGCGCATCGCTTCGAAGTCGTACCTGAGCCGCTCGGCGGCAGCGCGGGCGTGATCGCTGAAGTCGAAGAACGCCTCATCGAGCAAGTACGGCGGATACTCCGGCCAGTCGAACCGCAGCCCATCGATATTCGGATACGCCCGCAGCAGGTCGCGAATAAGCGCCTCCTGATACGCCACGACGTGCGGACTGGCGAGGCTGGCGTTGTTCGAGACGCGCCGCGCGGGAATGCGGCCGTCGAACATCCGCGGCTTGTCATCCTCCTCCGCGCCGCCGAACTGCACGCGATATCCGGGCGGAATCGCCGCCATCACCTGGAAGTAAACCTTTAAGCCGCGGCCGTGGGCGGCATCGAGGAAGTCATGGATGAGACGCTCGTGCCGACGGGTCAATTCGCTCGGCGGCGGCGGCTGATAGCGGAGGCCGCGATAAAGCGAAACATCCGGCGCGAAGCTCGGGGCCGTCGCGACCCACAGCTCGCGCCTTCCCCACAACGGCCGCTCCAGAAGCCGCACGGCGCCCTCGCCAGCGTCGATGGGCGGCTCACGTCCGCCGGTCTGCTCATCCGCCGGCGCCATCAGGTAAGGCGAAGTCGCCACGGCCGTCGCCTTCGCCCGGCCGACGAGGTTCTGGAGCACCCCCTCGATCGACTCGCTCTGGATGTACTCGGGAAGCACCGTGACGCCGACCAGCGGTTGCTCCGTCATCGCACGCAAGTCCCGAGTGTGGAAGCGCTATTGGGTACTCGCGGTGCGAGGCGTCAGGTCGTACGAGCGGGGACCGAAGAGCCGCTCGCGATAGAGCACCAGCCCGTGAGCCGAATGATACAGTCCGCCGCACTCCAGCGGATAATCCTGGGTGGCCTTAAACATCTCGCAGAGACGCTGGGCCGACCGCTGCACCCACGGCTCGCGCACTTCTTCATCGGTGAGGGAGTACATCAGGAACTCCAGCGTGTGACCGGTGGTGCTGAGAGCGCTCGCCAGATCTGCTGACGTTCCCGGACGGAGGAAGTAGTTGGACGAGAATGAGCCATCCGGGTTCTGGTGCTTGCGGGCGGTGTCGATGGCGCCCTTGATGAAATCGTCGGCCACCTTCCAACCGCCGGTGATCGGCCGACCTTCGGCCAGGCGATGATTGAGCGCCATTGTCAGCCCCGTGAGCCGGTGCGAGCCGCCGCAGGCCGCGCCGTCGAAGCCGTTCTCGACTTCGATCCGCACCAGGTCTTCGATGCTCCACTGCTTCTCATCCGATGCGATCCAGGTGTGATCGGTGGGGCGGTAGGCGGTGAGCGCCATCAGCGTCCAACTGTACTCGCGGGTCGGATTGCGCGGCACGTCCCATTCGATTTGCGCGACGTAATCAGTAATGGTAAACTCCCGGCCGTTCACGCGGATGACCTGGTCCGCCGGCAGGCCGCACTGCGAGAGATAGCCGAGCCACTGATCGTAGTGACCTTGGCCTTCCTTTGAGCCGGGCATGACGATCGCCCGCAGCCCGGGGCGGCCGGTGGAGGAAAGCACCTCGCCCGCCTCCATCTCCCAACCTTTGAGCCTACCGCCGTCGAGCAGGTATTGCACCGCGTAGACGTTTTCGCCGTTGTGGCGGATTTGGAACTCGTTCTCGTAGGCCACGATCCCGTGCAAGATTTGCCAGGCCGCGTGGTCCTGCGTGTTGAGGCGGCGGTTCTCGTGATTGAAGTCGAGCACCGCGTCGAGTTCCGCTTGCAGCTTCTCGGGGGGCAAGAGCGGCATCGAGGATGCGGCCGACGCGGGCTGCCCGCCTTCCTTGCAGCCGGCGGACGCCAACGCCAGGATCGGCAGAATCAGAGCGAGCGTCGCCCGGAGGGGGAGGTGCTGGGACATACTTCACTTTCGCGGCTGGGGAAAGCCGGCAGGAGGGAGAGTACGGGAAACCATCCTTCAAGATAGCTTAGGACACACAGGAAGATTGGGCAACTCCTGCAAAACTATATGTCCGGGAATCGACGGTTCTTGGCAAGCCAGGCGGCTACAAGGTTCGCGGCGTAGTTGCGCCGGCGGCCGATTGGCGGCGGGCCCGGTCGATGGCGGAGAATTCGCTGTCCATGGCGATGTGGGCCTGTTGCGCCTCGCGGCAGAGCTCGATCAGGTCGTGCATCCCCTGCACGAGGCAGTTCAAGTCCGGCTCCGATTCGCTCAAGCGGCGAAGTCCGGCGGCGGCCGAGACAATTTGCTCGGCGCCTCCCTTGGCGGCGGTCGCCTCCAGATGCGCCGCCAGCGCCCGGACCGACGCGAGATCCTGCGCGTCCAAGGCCCGCGCCAGTTCCTCCGTCTGCAGACCGAGGCTGAGGGCCAGCTCGCGCGACACCGCGCTTCGTTGCGGCCGCCCCTTGTCGCCGCGCTGCTCGACGATCTGAATGAATCGCTCGACGAGCTCCGGGTCGAACTGCTTGCCCGCCGCGCGCCGCAGCTCGGCGAAGGTCTCCTCGGGCGAGCGGCCTTTGCGGTACACGCGGTCGGAAACCATCGCGTCGTAGGCGTCGGCGATGCTCACCAGCCGGGCGCCCAGCGGGAGGTCCGTCCCGCGCGGCGCCTGCGGCATGCTTGGATCGCCGCCGAACGTCGCGTGGCGCCCTCGGATGATGTTCACCAGGTCGCTCACCGGGAATGAGGCGGCGATGATCTCCACTCCAATCCGCGAGTGCAGGTCCATGATCTTCCACTCCTCGCGGGTCAGCGGGCCGGGCTTGAGCAGGATCGCGTCGGGCACGCCGATCTTGCCGATATCGTGCAACAGCGCCGCCACCTCCACCGTATAGATCTCGCCCGCCGTCATCATCCCGCGAGCCGTCGCGACGCACAGCTCAGCCACGCGGGCGCCATGGGCGGCCGTCTCCGGATCGCGATACGCCAAGGCCGAGAGGAGCGCGGAAACCGCATGGTAGGGAATCTGCGACTGGTGGGCCGGCTCAGCCTCCGGCCGCTCGCGAGCGAGCTTGGACTCATCCACCTCCAGATCGGGCGGCACGTCGTCGAAACGGACTACCTGGTTGCGGCCGTTCCGTTTGGCGGCGTAGAGGCATTTGTCGGCCTGGTCCAGCACCTCCTGCGGATCGGCGGCGCCGAGGCGGATCGAAGACGCGCCCATGCTCGCGGTGATCGAGAGCACCTCGAAGTCCAGCTCCGAGAGCCCGATCCGCAATCGCTCGGCCGCGGCGAAGGCGTCGTCCAGCGTGACGCCCGGCATCACGATGCAGAACTCCTCGCCGCCGTACCGGCACACCAGGTCCTCGGGCCTCACCGAGTCGAGCAGCAGGCATGCGGTGCGGCGCAGGACCTCGTCGCCCATGGCGTGGCCGTGGTTGTCGTTGATCGGCTTAAAGTAGTCGATGTCGACCATCAGGCAGCACAAATCGCCCTGCGTGTTGCGGGCGGTCTTCCACACCCGGCCGAACTGCTCGAAGAACGAGCGGCGGTTGAGGCAGCCGGTGAGCGAGTCCCGGGTGGCAAGGAACTGAAGCTGCTTGTTCTGCTCCTCGATCTCGCTGCGGGACTGCTGGAGGGCTTCGAGCATTTCCATCAGCTCGACTTTCTTGCGCTCCAGCGTGGTGATGTCGTCGAAGCTGGCGAAGACGCCGCGGTTGCGGCCCTGGTGGTCGAGAATCGGCGTGGTGTTGACTTTGAACGTGCGAGGCTCGCGGTCGCCGAGGTCGAGCGTCATCGCCAGTCCCATGTGGCGGGCGTTCCTCTCGAGGGTGTCTTCCCAAGGCCGCGCGAGCGATTGATCCTCGCTGCGGAGCGGCAGCTCGTCCGCGCGGCGCCCTTCCAGCACGGTCGATTCCACGCCGAGGTTGGCGGCCATCGTCTCGTTGGCCAGCACAATCCGGCCTTGATCGTCCAGCACGAGCAGGCCTTCGGCGAAGGTGTCGAGAACCGCCCGCACCCGGTCGGGCACGACCTTCGAGGGATCGAGCTGGGCCAGCGTCTTGCCCAGGTAGAGCATGAACGCCAGACCGTTCATCGCCACCACGAAGGTCACGAACCGGCACCAGGGGGAGGCGAGGTAGCCCCAGAATCCCGTCATATTGAGCGGCTCGAAGGCGACTTCGATCTTCCCCCAGTCGGCGCCGCCGGCGAAGATCGGCACGTACATGTGCGAATCGTCGGTGCGGGACGTGCCGCCCCAGTGAAGGGAGTGCGGGCCGATCTCCACGAGCGTCGCGCCGTTTTGCCGGCGGAGGGCGATGGAGCGGATTTCGCCGTTGCGGCGCGCCACCTCTTCCAGCCCCGCCTGAATGCTTCGCACGTCGTTCTTTTGCGCCAGCAGCGAGCAGTTAATCGCCAGCGTCTCGCAGAGGGCCACTCGCCGCCGCACCGTGTCGGCCCGGAGGTCGGGGAACAATCCCAACGCTCCGGCACTCAACAGCGCGCTGGCGGAGAGGAGCGCCAGAAAAAGAGCGATGCGGATCGAGATGCGGATGCGGCTCATAGGGAGTTACGTCGAACCGTCGGGGGAGGAGGGAGTGTGGCGAGTCACGAGGTCCAGGAGCGACTCGCGCTGGTCATCGCGGCCGGCGGCGGCGGCCCCGTAGCCGACCTCGGCCACGGCCAGCACGTCGAGCGTGGCCCAGGCGGGAAGCGACGTGATAAAGCCCGCCACGAGCGTGCCGGCGCGGAGCGACCACAGCACGTAGCCGGCAGCGGCCGAGGAGGTCAGCGCCATTGCGGCGCCCGCCACGACCGTATGCTGCTGCAGGTCCATCTCCACTTCACGATTGAACGTGTCCAGGCGGCTCGAGAGCATCTGGAAGTCGGCGGCGGTCATCCCGGAGTCGGAACGGGCGTCGGCGTCGGAAGCCTCGGAGCGGTCGCCCGAGGCGGGACCGGCCGGCTGGTCGTATTGCGGAATCCAGACGATGGAGTAGGCGTCGTCGAGCAGGTCCTCGACGAGGAGTTCGTTTTCGTCGCCGTTCCGCTTTCCGCCGCCCGCCGCGGGTCCGCTGCGCCCGCGGGAGTTGTTGGTGTCGTCCGTGGGCGAGAGCAGCTCGTCCTCTCGCTCCTCTTGCGTCTGCAGGAGGGCGAGGAGGGTGCTGTCGTCGTCGTCGTTGTCCAACCCGCCGAGCGGCGGCAGCCCGGGGATAAAGGGGATGCCGACGCCGACGCCCGGCGCGCCGCCGGCGGCCACTGCCTCGACCGTGACTTTGACCGTGATCGTCTGCGACGCCGCGGTCCCGTCGAACGCCTCGTATGTGAAGGTCATCAGCCCGGACTGATTCACGTCCGGCACGTAACGGAAGGAGCCGTCGGCGTTGAGCGTCAGGGCGCCGAACACAGGGGCGGAGACTAGCTGCGCCGTCAGCGGATCGCCGTCTACGTCGGCGTCGTTCCCGAGCAAGCCGGGAGACGCGACGGTCAACACGCCGTTATTGCCGACGGTGAAGGTTTCCGTCTGAGCAACGGGAGCATCGTTCACCGGCGTGACCGTGATAACGACGGTGGCCAGGTTGCTCGTCAAGGCGCCGTCGCCTGCGCGATAGGTGAAATCTTCGCGGCCGTGAAAGTCGGCGGCGGGTGTGTAGTTGAAGGATCCGTCGGCGGCCAGCGTCAGCACGCCCTGCGAAGGACCATTCACCAGCACCGGCGTGATCGGGGCCGAGTCTACGTCGCTATCGTTGCTCAGCACGCCTGCCGGCGCCGCCACGGCCAGCACGCCGTCTTCGGCCACGGTGTAGGCGTCGTCCGCCGCGACGGGAGCATCGTTCACGTTTGTGAACGCGATGCTCGCCGCCTGCGGCCCCGCAATGAGCAGGCCGTCGCTGACGGCGATGTCGTACGCCGGCGCCGTTTCGCCGCCGTTATGGACGAAGAGCACTTCATCGTTATTAATCTGCTGCTGGGTGAACGAGGTAACGGCGATTCCCGGCGCGGAAACTAATTCAAATCGTCCTCCCGTGATGTTGCTCGCGGTGTAAGTCAACTCCGCCGGCGCGCTTTCCGGATCGGCGGTAGTAAGGTCGGCGGCGGTGAGCGTGACGCTTTGGCCTTCGCTGATGGTGAGCGAGTTGGCGGTGATCACGGGCGGCGTGTCGTTGACGCCGGTGATGGCGACGAAGATCGTTTGCGAATCGGTCCCGCCGGCGCCGTCATCGGCCTGGACCGTCACTTCGTACACGTTGTCGCCGTCGGCGTCGGCCGGCGCCTCGAGGTCCGGCGCCGTGAGGAAGTTCAGATCGCCGGTGGCGGCGTCGAGAGCGAACAGCGCCGCGTCGGCGCCGCCCGCGATGGCGTAGCTCAGCGTCTGCGCCGGCAGGTCGGCGTCGGTCGCCGCAATCGTCGTCACCGCGATGTTGTTTTCAACCACGTTGAGCGAAGCGGTCGCGCCGCCGCCGTCGGACGTGATGACCGGGGCGTTGTCGTTCTGCGGATTGACGGCAATCGTGACGCTTCGCGTCGAGAAGCTGCCGTCGGCGCTGGAGGCCCGGACGGTAATCCCATAACTCGTCGCCGCTTCGTAGTCGAGCGGTCCGGCCACCATGACCACCCCGCTGGCGGCGTCGATGGCGAACCGTCCGCTGGCGTCGTCATCCAGCGAGTACGCGATTGTGCTGTTCGTGGCGTCGGCGTCGGCGGCGGAGGCGGTGACGCCCACGGTCGTTCCGGCGGCGGCGTTCTCATCGACTGCGTTCACTGCCGCGTCCGCGTCGCTGACGGCGCCGACGTCGAACTCATCCACGTCGTTGAGGTTGATCGTGATCGTGCGGGTCGAGGAGGATCCGTCGGCCGACGTCGCCCGCACGATGATGGCGTGTGATGCGGCCGCTTCGCGATCGAGCAGCGATCCGTCGGCGACGGTCACCATGCCGCCGGCCGCGTCAATCGTAAATCGTCCGCCTGCGTCGTCATCGAGCGAGTAAGTGATCGCGCTATTGGTGGCGTCGCCGTCGGAAGCAAACGCCGTGACGCCGACGGCCGCGCCGTTGGCGGCGTTTTCGTCGACGGCGTCAGCCGCCGGGTCGGCGTCGGCGATCGGGCTCGCGTCGAACTCGTCCACGTCGGTCACGGTGACGGCCAGGTCCTGGGAATCGCTCCCGCCGTTGCCGTCGATGACCAGGACATTGACGAGGTAGACGTTGTCGGCGTTGGCGTCGGCCGGGGCCTCGCGATCCGGGGCCGCGAGGAAGCGAAGCTGCCCCGTTGAGCCGTCGATTGCGAATAGCGCCGCGTCCGCGCCGCCGGCCAGCGAATACGTGAGCGTCTGGGCCGGCAGGTCGGGGTCAGCGG